>NZ_JACVTS010000030.1:0-58473 GCF_016624545.1 Erwinia sp. S38
GTGAGCTGAGTAAAAAGGGCGGTTAACAGGGCTGTAAACTATCTACCCTGGTTGGCAATACCCTGCCAACCGCCAAGACTACACACAGCATTCGTAAAACTTCGCCTGCTTTTAAGCACATCAGGCGAGATGCATCCTGCTATTCCCCAACAGCAAGGAATCGTAATGCCTATCTCACTACTTTTGGCCTAACAAGAGTGGATAGACTTGAATATACTTACAGGTAAATTCAAAGTAAATACTTACAAGTAAATAAAATAGTGTTTTCGCGTAACGATATGAATTGATGGGTTATTTAGGTATGAATTATGCAGTGGTATCAGGCGCTATATGAGGGCATTAAGAGAAACAGAGGGGAGAGTTTGGTTGTATAAAATTTACTTAACACCAAAAAATCTAATGATAATGAATGTAATTCCAACCGAAAGGGCCAAGACCGCCACCCTGTTCCATGCGATTTTAGTACCGTCACCATGGGTTTCAGCTTTTGATGGCAGGGGCACAACTTCGCTACCGCAATGTTTGCACTTAGAAGCCTGCAATTTGATTGGTTCGGCACAGTAAGGGCAGTCGCGTAGTTCATGGGATTTTGAGGTTGCCGTTCTTAAGGAAGGAACTAACAGAACATGAACAATGGCAACGATAAATAATAGAAAACCATACAGCCACCATGCTCCAAATGACCTGCCTTTGCTTTGAGCAATCAAGGCAGTAATCAGGCCCAAGAAAGCAGCCAGTATTAAAAGCGTCATTTGGGTTTTCTCCTTTATTTTATTATAATCAATGACTTATTAAGGTAGGTTGGCAATCTTTGCATCAACAACAACGCCAATTATTCGGCAATTTCCATTAATTTCGGTCATTGGCCATTGAGGATTTAAGGCTTTCAAGAACTTCCTGCCTGCATCCACAACATATTTTTTGAAAGTAGCTTCATTATCAGAATCAATCTTGGCTACAACCAATTTACCATTCGTCGCCTCAACTTCGGGGTCAACTAAAATCACCATTCCTTCAGGAATACTGAGACCAGCCGGGGCTGTCATTGAGTCCCCTTTTACGTCTAACCAAAAGGAATTCTCAGAGCACTCAACAGTGGTCTCTAACCAGCGATCTATGCTTTTTCGGTGGTATGGCTCGACAGCTTCAGACCATGCCCCTGCGCTAACCCAGCTGACAACAGGATAGCTGCCAGCAGGCTCGTTAAAACCAGCAAAAGCGATATTGCTCTTTTCATTGGATATGCCATCCATCCAGCCCCGACCGAGCTTGAGCGCATCTTCTATCTGCCTGGCTGATTGCTCACCGATGTTGCGCTTCCCTGCCTTACCTTCCGGATAGAGCATTCTGGACACCACTGTCACATCAATGCCAGTAGCCTCAGAGAAGGCTCTCTGAGTTTCATAGCGCTCAACCAACTCTTTTAGCTTAAGTCGGCGGCACTCAAATACTTGGGATTTATCGTCTGCTTTCATGCCTGCATCTTACTAAAAATTACTCACAGGTAAATGACCTGTGAGTATTGATTAAAGTTTACTTGCAAGTATACTCGGCTAACAAACACAGGAGGAAACATGGACACACTACGAATCTATCTAAATGCCTTAACGATCGGCGATCAAAGAGACTTTGCCGCCAAATGCAGTACCTCTGTTGAATACCTGCGGAAAGCTATTAGCAAAAAGCAAAAGTTGGGTCCTGCTTTATCCGTGCTAATTGAAACCAATTCCAATGGTTCTGTTAGCCGTAAGGATCTTCACCCAGATGACTGGGCAAAGATTTGGCCTGAGCTGAATTCTATGACGCCTGCTGCCTAAGCGTAACTACCTAAAGGAAATAGAAATGGTGGATATCAAAGCGACAGTAAAAGCGATGTGCAAGG
Organism: Erwinia sp. S38; assembly: GCF_016624545.1. Lineage (NCBI taxonomy): Bacteria > Pseudomonadati > Pseudomonadota > Gammaproteobacteria > Enterobacterales > Erwiniaceae > Erwinia > Erwinia sp. S38. The sequence goes on from NZ_JACVTS010000030.1 coordinate 1,883, forward strand.
AACTGGCTGGTGGCCGTTCTGCGATGGCAGCTGCTCTTGGCATGAACATCGATCAATTCAATAACAGTCTGTACGAGAAAAAAGGGTGCCGGTTCTTTTCCCATTCCGACCTTGAGCTGATGGAGGACCTTTCTGGTTCTGTCCTGCTTGCTGAATACCAGGCGGCACGTAAGGGGTTACTGGCTATCAAAATTCCCTCACCTGAAGAAATGGACAACGTCGAGCTGTTCAACATTCAGATGCGTGCGGATGCTGCCCGCGGGCTTGTCGCCCAGGCAAAACTTGATGCTGAAGAAGATGGGATTGTTGATCGTGCTGAGCTGAAGCACGTAGGCAAGCAGGTGCTTAATTACATGAAGTATACGGCTAAAGGACTTTTGGCGTGGGCTGCTCTGCATGGTGCTCAGGCTGATGCGATTGAGTTACTGACAGCCAGAAAAGTTGAGGGCTACCAGTTTGCAGCTAGTAGCCCTCGGTGCGAATGATCTTGGGAGAACATCACATGAACAGTTTACTCATAAACGCTGGCATTCCGCAATTACGTTGTGTCGTAGTGGCTGATGGCCCTTTCGTCTATGAAGAGAAGTTACCTTGTGCTTCAACGGCTGACAACTACCAGGCCGAGTGGAAACAGGTGGATGTAGAAAGTCACTGGAAGAATTTCAATGCGATAGGGGGGGGTACGCCGTGAACCCTGTCGACTTCATTCAAAAGCACATCATTGAGAAGCTGATTTCAGAGGGCTTTCCTGAAGATGTGGCCATAGCCAGCTCACGCGCTGGTGTCGATCACTATCACCGCTGCAGCCAGGCATCGAAGAAGGGCGCGATGTTTGACGACTGCCTGTATCACGCCCGGCAGGCAGCGACATACACCACACCGAAGAGTGAACGTCCTAAGCGTGGTCGCGGCTCAAAGAGCGCATCTGGTGGCCTGCTATGACAGAACTCAACCGAATCTATCGCGACCCACGCGGCGTTCTCGTACGCGTCGTGCGCTGGGATGCAGAAAAGCAGCAGGTTATTTATCTGCGGGAAGGCTATGAGCATGAGTGCATGCAGCCGCTGGAACTGTTCCGCAAGAAATTCACGAGGGTCTTATGAGTAAGATTTTCGAAGCTGTGCAGGCAATGTCAGGGCAGGGTAACTGCATAACCATTCCTGCCCCATATCTTGACTACTTTGCTGGTGATCCTCAGGTGCATCTCCTTGGGGCGATCCTGAACCAGCTGGTGTTCTGGTCAGGAAAGGAGTCTGCACAGGGTGGCGGATGGTTTTACAAGGAACACAAGGAAATGGCTGCAGAGATTCGCGGCGTGAATGGCGAGCAGGTCAGGAAAGCCGTGAAGAAGATGATCACAGTCTATCTGGATGGCGTGATTTTTACTGACACTCGTAAAGTGAATGGCACGCCGAAAATGCATTACCGCGTAGATGGCGATGCGTTAATTGCCCGGATTTTCCCGGATTCTCTGGAAACGTCAATATCGACGAATGGAAACGGCAGTATCGACGAATCCAAACGGCAATATCGCCGAATGGAAACGTCAATATCGCCGAATCTGAGCGGCAATATCGACGAATCTTATCTCTATACAGATCACTACACAGAAGATCACTTACAGATAAAAAACACTTCTGGCCAACCGCCTTCAGCGGCTGACCGGAGTGGTGATTTTTCTGAAGAAATTCACATCACCGATCAGGCCATTCTGGTCCTGAAGCACCTGAACCTGATGACCGGGGCAAAGTACACCACAGCAAAAACCACGCTGGAGAACATCCGTGCTCGTCTGGTTGACGGTAACACCCAGGAAGAGTTGGAAACCGTGGTCGAGTACATGGCGGACCGCTGGCTGGGAACTGAGTGGGCCAAATACCTGACGCCCGCAACGATTTTCCATCCTGGCAAATTCTCCGCGAATCTGCTCGGCGCTCAGGCATGGGCGAAAGCTGGGCGTAAATCCCACCAGGACAATCAGCCTGATGATTCCACGGAGCGCGACGCTGCTTACCGCCGGTTCATTGGGAGTGCTAAGCCGCTTCGAAACCCAAGCCAGTTGGAGCTGACCGTCAAGGCTGAGGCCAGCAAAGCCGGTGTTCGTGGGATGCGTGCAGATTTTGCGGTAAGCCGCTGGAACAGCATCTGGAAAGACTGCGCAGGGCGTGTGTCGGGAGGAAAAGCAGCATGAATATTCGTGATAAGGCCGTTGAGTTCGTACGCAGTCACCCTGACAGCTCCGCAAAACAGATCGCCGATGGTGCCGGGATACCTCGCCGGGTGATTCAGACGTTGCTGGCCGAACTGTTGGTGTGTGAAGTGCTTCAGCGCCACACGGTGAACAACAACCCGTATTCATACCGTCTGGTTCAGGAAGACGAATTTACTGAATCAAACCAGAAGTACCGCGCGCTGCGTGAAAAGGCGCTCTCTCGCGAGAAAGCAGGTTTGTGGCGTCGTGCTGCTCACTTCTGGTTGCTCGCGATGGACGCTGCTAAAGACGAGGAAACACGGGGCCGTGCAGCTGCCCGCCGTGAGCATTGCATTAGCTGCGGCGGCGCACTTCGGACACATCCTGAGGGCAGCAGCGTTAGCTCGGTATCAGTTCCACATCTGGACCTCTGGAGAGACTTTTGAAAAGCAAAATTAAGGCTCACTTCAGCCGCAACGAGATTTTTTATCACAGCATCCAGACGGCATGCGTTCTGATTCTCACCCTGATTTTGGCACTGGTTATGGAGATGGTAAGCAAATGAGTTCACTTTCAATCGTACATAAAAACCGCGAAGAATCAGAAACCGATATCGTGCCGCGCAAAACGTATTTTGTGGGCCTGAAAGAGCTTTACATCGAACCTGGCTACAACATTCGCCCGATCGACCCAGCTCACGTTGAATATCTCCGCGATCTGATGATGGATGGCGAAGAACTGCCGCCGCTGGCTGTAAAAGTGACAGACAAAGGCCTGAAGATTGTCGACGGCCACCACCGTTATCTGGCTGCGCTGGCTGCAAATGAGGCTGGTCATGAGATAGCTCGTTTGGAGTGTAAAGACGCAAAAGGTACAGAGGCAGACCTGACTGCACTACAAATTACAAGCACGCAAAACAAGGCGCTGTCCCCGATAGATAGGGCTAATGGTTATCTGCGTATGTACAACCAGGGGAAAACTGAAGCCGAAATTGCAAAAAAAGTTAAACGGTCCGTTGAGGATGTTCGGCATCACCTGCAGCTGTTGGAGTGTGGTGACGAGCTGATCGGGATGGTACAGGCCGGTGAAGTGGCGGCTACTACAGCGGTTTCAATGACTCGCGAATTCGGCACTAAAGCTGGCGCGGTTGCCACCGAGAAACTGGCCGAGGCCAGGGCATCAGGCAAAAAGAAACTGACCAAAGCAGCCGCCATCCCGCAATTCAACGCAGGTAAAGCCCGTCGGCTGGTGGAGTTGATGGCAGCTTTTGATTTCACTGATGACGGTTACACCGCACCGGATGATGTGTATCTCGAAGCGATGGGAATCCTGGCTGAGTACCGTGAAAAGCATGGGAAGTCAGAATTAGCCGGCAGCGGAGAATCAGCATGAAATACAGCCTGATTTACGCTGACCCACCGTGGCAGTACGGGAACACCATCAGCCGCGGTGCGGCTGATAACCATTACAGCACGATGTCACTCACTGAACTGAAGAGGCTCCCCGTGTGGGAGCTGTCAGCTGATAACGCTGTTCTGGCAATGTGGTACACCGGCACCCATGACGAAGAGGCTAAAGCGCTTGCAGCGGCGTGGGGCTTCGATGTTCGTCAGATGTTCCTGTTTACTTGGGTGAAGTTCAACGCGCTGGCAGAGCAGCGTTTCAACCGCGCACTTGAAGAGCAGACTATTCACGACTTCAACGACCTGCTGCTGATGCTTAATGCCGAAACCCGCATGAATCCCGGCAACTACACCCGTGGCAATCAGGAATCGGTGCTGGTGGCAGTTCGCGGAAAAGGCCTTGAGCGTGCCAGTGCTTCGGTGAAACAGGTTATCTACTCCTGCATGAGTGAGCACAGCACAAAGCCAGCGGAGGCCCGTTACCGGCTTGAGCTGCTCTACGGTGATGTTCCACGTATTGAGCTGTTTGCCCGCCGCCCCGCAGAGGGCTGGCATATCTGGGGTAACGAGTGCGAGAGCAGTGTGCAGCTGCTGCCGGGGAGAGTTGAATGACGCATATCTTGATCAAAGCTGGCGCCTCAAAGCACTCTCAGAGATGTGAGCAAGTCTGCTCGCATCAAAATCTGGTTATTAAGATCGATGTTTCAGCAGTTCAAGCTGACGAGATTGATGGTGGGGGTGTATCCAAATTTGGGCACACCCCAGAAAGTGATGGACGAAAGACAAACTCTGACCTTAAAGAAACGCTAACCATAGATGGGGTTCAGATTGAGAGATACGAAGAAAAGTTATTTCGTATAAATGATCTGCATAAAGCGTCTGGAGGACTGCAAAAAGACAGGCCTCCATACTTTCTGAGATTGAAGTCCACAGAAAAAATTATTGAGGCACTACCCGGTGAAAGGTGGGAAAAGGTGCATGTCATTCATGGTGGATTGGATCAGGGTTCATATTTCTGCAGGGCGCTGGCATATGCCTATGCAATGTGGGTCAGTCCAGTCTTCTTCGTCAAAGTCATTGAAGCGCTCTCTCGTGAAGGTAAACCGGGAGGCGATTTATGAAATTAACTCTGCCTTTCCCTCCCAGCGTAAATGGCTATTGGCGCTCAACTGGTAAGGGCGCACTTATCAGCGAACGTGGTCGAAAATATCGGGTCAGTGCGATTGCTGCAGTGTACGAACAGTTGCGCCGTCGCCCTCAGGCGATAAATCACGATATTGAGGTCCACGTTGTTCTGTACCCACCAACCAGGGCTAAACGCGATTTGGACAACTTCCAGAAAGCTCTATTCGACGGGCTTACACATGCTGGCGTTTGGGCTGATGACAGCCAGATAAAACGGATGGTAGTGGAGTGGGGAAGTGTGACATGTCACGGCAAAGCGGAGGTGATGATCAATGAATTTATTAAGGAAATATGAAAATGCAGTGTTGTGTTTTCAGGCGAAGCTTGTACATTTGATCAGTGCCGCCGGTTGTTTGCAGACGCTGGTGGCTTACAACTAACTTGGGAGATCACATGAATCAATTACTCGTAATTGATGGCGTTTCTGTACGCCAGGACAAAGACGGGCGTTACTGCCTGAATGATTTACACAGGACTGCTGGTGGAGAAGACCGGCACAGCCCAAACCGCTGGACCCGAACAGAGTCTTACACTGGGTTAATAAATGAGCTAACGCCATATTTGGCGTTTGCCCCTGCAGAAGTTCAGCGCGGTGGTTTACAGCCTGGCACTTACGTTTGCAAAGAGCTGGTCTATGCGTATGCCATGTGGATCAGCCCAGCATTTCATCTCAAAGTTATTCGCACGTTCGATGCTGTCGTGACCGGTCACACTAATCATTCAGCACACGACATGACACAGGCAGGCATCACGCTTATCGGGTTCATGCGGAAAGAGCTGAATCTCTCTAATTCTTCGGTGCTCGGCGCATGTCAGAAATTACAGAATGCTGTCGGCCTGCCAAATCTGGCACCGCAATACGCGATAGATGCGCCCTCTGATGCAGTTGATGGCTCCAGCCGCCCTACAACATCCCTGACAACACTCCTTCGCGATAACCAACTGTCCGTTACCACAGCAGAGGCATATAAGCGCCTGCAGCACCTGGGTATCGTTGAGCGCCTCTCACGCCCCAGCAATTCCGCAACTGCCAGAAATGGCCGCAAAGAGTTTTGGTCGGTAACGGCCAGGGGGATGCGATTCGGTAAGAACATGACCAGCCCCGGCAATCCAAGAGAGACACAGCCGCATTTCTATACGTCAACGAAAGCGGAGCTTATCCGGTTGATGCTCACCTCAAACAAGGGGGAGTGATGCGAGCGATCCTTATGCCGTTCCGTGTTGAACAGCTTGGCACCGTGCTGTTAAAGCCGGGTAGTGAGGCTATGCCCCTGTTCCAGTCTGGCCGCGTTCTGATAAGTACACTGCCGGAGTTTATGCAGAGCCTGCCCTCCGGTCGCCTCGTTGATGTTGCACAGCCGCTGATGGATGATCCTGATGTAGTGATGTTCCTGTCTTCCGACGAGGTCATCAGTGCAGCTGGTGGCCGTGACGCACTGGCCAACTGGTTAACCTCACCGCAGCAACGCCACATCGGCACCGGATGCCAGAATAACGGACTGGACCACAGCCACGGTCAAACCATTCTTAACATCGGCAAATCAGCAGTGCGGCTCTGCTATCAGTGCGACAACCGCCTGAGAGAGCAGGAGTCATCACCGGCACTGGAAACAATGGCGCGGAAGAATGCAGCCGAGTGGTTGTTGTACCGCGTACAGACAGGCTTTCAGATGCCGGAGGGGCATCACGTCACGCTGCCCGAAGTGGCGCTGTGGGCTGCAATGAAGAACGTCGCAGACAAGATGCCTGACTCTCTGGCGCGGCGTGTTCTCAAATTACCGGCATTACCTGCACCACATGGAACGATGAGAGAATCCGATATCCGGCATGAGCCAGCTGCCGCTGTTGAACTGGCAGAGAAAGTTGCTCAGGTGGTAGAGCTGGCAATCGATCCGGAAACGCCCGAATCCTTCATGAAGCGGCCAAAGCGCCGTCGCTGGACGAACGAGAAGTACACCCGATGGGTGAAACAGCAACCATGCCTGTGCTGTGGAAGGCAGGCAGACGACCCACACCATCTGATCGGCTACGGCCTGGGTGGCATGGCAACAAAGACGCATGACTTATTCGTGATACCGCTTTGCAGGGCGCATCACGATGAACTTCATGCTGATGTAGGCGCGTTCGAAGAGAAGTACGGCACACAGCCTGAACTGCTTCTGCGCGTTCTGGACAGAGTCCTGGCGATCGGTGTGATTGCCACGGGTAAAAAAATCTTGGGAGAAAAGAACTGATGACGCCTCGTCAACGCAGATTACATGCCGCAGGGTTAGCGACTATTGCTGCAGCGCCACGCAAAAGCTGGCTCGGAAGATTTACCCCACTAACAACCATCCAATCAGGCTGGATTAAATCGCTTATCTCAACATGGGGTGATTGTGTTGGCGGTAAAACGCGCGACCAGTACCGACTGGAGAACATAGGTAAATTCTGTGCCGGTGTTAAAGCAACTGACTGGAATGATGATCAGCTACTCCGAATCACAGAAGCGTTGAACCAGGCACGTAATGAAGGTTTCAAAGGCGCTGCCGCCTTTGGTCGGGCTAAGGCCATATTGTGGCCGGTGACGCTGCGAGAAATGATCGAAAGGTCGTCACTGGATGATGATGCTGATTTCATCGAACAAGTGGTACTGAATACGTTCAAATCAGATGACCCGGTTTACCTTGTCGGCATGAAGTTTTACACCAGCCGGGACAAGATTTCCGACATTACCCGCGAGGTGCAGGTACTGGCTCCGTGGTTGTCTGACAACGAAGCGAGAAAGCGTGTGCGCTGGTGTCTTGAGATATTCCGGGCAAAGGTTTACCTGGCGGTGAAGCGTAAAATTCAGGGAGAGAACCCTGATTGAAAATAAGTGTTGAAAACGGGCCAAAAATATGAATAATTAATTCATGCTTGGCAGAGCTGCGCCACGATGGCAGCGTCAAAAAGCAATCGAATAAAAAACTCAAAACCTCGCTTCGGCGGGGTTTTTTGTTTTCTGCGCCACGTCCTGTTGGCCGCACATCAATAAAATCATTTGAATCAGTTAGTGAGGCGAATAGCTCTGGCAATCGCTTCACCTTGCATCTGATTTGCCTATTCCCTTTCATCCAACACACAGCGCCACGGCAATGCCGGGGGTGAGAGTATGTATCGCATGGACAAACTAACAACAGGCATGGCCTACGGTTCATCAGCCGGTAGTGCCGGGTTCTGGGTGCTACAGCTACTCGATCAGGTATCCCCGTCGCAGTGGGCAGCAATTGGTGTGCTGGGTAGCCTGGCATTTGGCTTTTTGACTTATCTGACGAATCTTTATTTCAAAATTAAAGAAGACCGCCGCAAAGCAGCGCGGGGTCTTTAATGGCAAATCTGAAAACGAAACTCAGCGCCGCTGTGCTGGGCCTTGTTCTGGCTGGCGCTCCTGCATCAGTCATTCTGGATCAGTTCCTGAACGAGAAAGAAGGTAACCGGCAGGTGGCCTATCTGGACAGTTCGGGCATCTGGACAATTTGCCGTGGTGTGATCCACGTTGACGGCAAAGCGGTTGTGAAGGGTTTGCGATTAACCGCTGAGAAATGCGCCGAAGTGAACGCTATCGAGGAACGTAAGGCGCTGGCCTGGGTGGCGACAAATATCAAGGTGCCACTGACTGAGCCACAGAAAGCCGGAATCGCTTCGTTCTGCCCGTACAACATCGGCCCCGGGAACTGCCTGCCTTCAACGTTCTATAAGCGCCTGAATGCTGGCGATCGCAAAGGCGCTTGTGAGGCTATGCGCTGGTGGGTGCATGACAAAGGTCGTGACTGCCGCTTAACGAAGGGGCAGGCAACTGGCTGCTACGGTCAGGTTGAGCGGCGGGATCAGGAATCTGCTCTGGCATGCTGGGGGCTGGACCAATGAAAGACACTAAAATAACTCTGGTTCTGGTCGCAGTGTTCCTGCTCCTGCTGATATTGCTTGGCGGCGCTGCGGTCTATTACCACGGCCAGTACCAGGCTGCTGATAAGCGCGCGGATGAAGCCACCACGCTCGCCAAACAACGGCAGGAAACAATCAATGATATGCAGGTGCGCCAGCGCGATGTCGCTGCGCTGGACGCCAAATACACCGGAGAACTGGCCGATGCTAAAGCTACTATCGATCAGCTTGAGCGTGATGTTGCTACTGGCAAGCGTCGGCTGCAGCTCAACGCTAGGTGCCCCTCGAACGGAGCGACCACAACCAGCGGCTTGGGCGATGCTACCGCCCCCAGACTTACTGACTCCGCTGAACGGGATTATTTCACCCTCAGAGAAGGGATCATCACCATTACCGGACAAGTGAACTACCTGCAGCAGTACATCAGGGAGCAGTGTTTGAAATAAGGATTTTTTCGAGTACATTTTCCTTTTGAGGAGAGAAAATGTATACAGTTGAAGAGTTGCTACCTTTAATAGAAACCGCATTAGAAGGGCGTAAAGAGTATTATCTTGATATCGGCGCCATGACAGCTGATGACTATAAAGACATCGAGATTTCAGCGCGTAAAGCAAATTTAATTCAAGAGATTGGCAAGAAAATAGCGATATATTATCCATTTAAAGAATATTATACGGATGATGACGTAGAGCAAATTATTGCCAAGCTAATAATCCTATAACCGCCCCCGGGCGGTTTTTTTATTGCTATCACAATGCCTGGCGTGCCGGTCACTAACAGAGAGGGTGGTTATGGCTGGTTTAAAAGAACTTTCCACCCAACTAAAAGCAGTACGAAAGCAACTTCCGTTCGCAACAGCGCAAGCCCTGACGAGTGTTGCACGAAAAATTGAAGCAGCAGAAAAGACAGCATTCAATCGTCATTTGGATAGCCCAACACCATTCACAGTTAATTCAGTTCGATCGTCCGGTGCGAGAAAGGGTAGCCTGACCGCAAAGATATTCGTGATGGATACTGCTGCAAACTATTTGGAGCCATTCGAGTTTGGTGGCCAGCATAAACTGAACAGCCAGGCGTTGCTTAATCCCAAGAACATCAAGCTGAACAAGTACGGCAACCTTACCCGCAACAAGATGACTCAGTTAAAAGCAAAGCCTAACGTGTTCATCGGTGATGTAGGTGGGGCTAATGGCGTATGGCAGAGACGAAAGGCAAAAAAGGTTAAAAAGGGAAAAAAGAGGCGCAAACGCTCAGCTAATGGTGTACGACAGCCTCGTGTGAAAACTCGCGCGCCTAAACTGTTGATACAGTTCGGCGACGCGTTGCCAGTGAATCCAACGCTTGGCTACTTCAGTCGGGCCCAGGCAATGGCAAGCGCCTTGATGCCGACCGAGTTGAGCAGGGCGGTAGCAGAAGCCATGAAGACGGCCAAGTGAATGCGCACGTCACCCTATGAAAAAATGGGTCCCTCCTGGCGACTTTGTAAAGCACGGGCATTGCGCGCCGCGTTCTGCGTCTAGCTATGAGTTTTTGAAATTTGGGTAACAGGTAACAAGGTGGGTAACAAATGAACCAGTCAGATTTTGCCAAACTTCATGGTGTAAGCCGAAAGACGGTAACGACGTGGAAGGCCCGTGGTTGGCTGGTTCTGGATGGTGATGACATAGATGTTGAAGCATCGAATGCTAACATTGAGCGCTTCCGAAAAACTGTTACCCGGACAGAAAAAAATAAAGCAGGTAACACGCAAGGTAACAAACAGGGTAACAAATCAGGTAACAGATCGTCGGGTAACAAAACAGGTAACAAAAACGATCCTGACCGCCCTGAATCTGCCGCTAAAACCGTCGAGCGTATGATAGCTGAGCGTGGCGTTACTATGACGCTGGACGAAGCACGGCAGATGAAAGAAAACTTTCTGGCATTGCTTACTCAGCTCGAGTACGACATCAAGTCTGGCCAGGTTCTCCCTTACAAAGACATGATCGAGGCTGTCGGAAATGAATACGCGCGCATGCGTACCCGGCTGATATCGATTGCTCCTGAACACGGCCCCCGTTTAAGGGTGCTGGCTTCTACCACCAACGACGCGGAATTTGTTCAGGCACTGCAGGAGGTGGTTTACGAGGCTATGGAGGAATTAAGCCTTGATGCAGAAAACAACCGGGGAGAAAACTAACGCTTCAGCCTGGAATAACTTCACCGGGGAGCTGCGTCAGCGGCGGTCCGATATTAGACCACCCGAGCCTCTTTCATTAAGCGAGTGGGCCAATAAGTACGCCATCCTGTCAAAAGAAACCAGCGCCCAAACCGGGCGTTTCCGCTCTTTTGCCTATCAGGACGGCATCATGGATGCTATTACCGACCCGTCCGTAACTCAGATATCTGTTATGAAGTCGGCACGAGTCGGCTATACCAAAATTCTTGACCATGTCGTTGGGTATTATCTGGCGCATGATCCATCGCCGATCCTGATTGTTCAGCCGCGCGTTGAAGATGCTGAGGACTACAGCAAAACCGAAATTGCCCCAATGCTACGCGATACGCCTGTTCTGGCGGAAATCTGTGGTGATCCCAAGGCGAAGGACAGTAATCAGACAATCCTCAAGAAGACGTTTGCCAACGGAGCGAACTTAACGCTGGTGGGTGCTAACAGCCCAGGCGGTTTTCGTCGAATTACTTGCCGCATCATTCTGTTTGATGAAGTTGATGGTTATCCGGCAGGTGGGGCTGGCGTGGAGGGCGACCAGATAGCCTTGGGCATTAAGCGCTCAGAAACATTCTGGAATCGTAAAATAGCGCTGGGCTCAACGCCAACAGTTAAAGGCACGAGTCGTATCGAAAAAGCCTACGAAGAAAGCGACCAGCGGCGCTACTTTGTGCCGTGCCCTCATTGTGGAGAGCATCAGGTACTTGAGTGGGGAGGACCGGATACACCCTACGGTATCAAGTGGGATAAGGATGAAGCAGGGGAAGGTATTCCTGAATCCGCGTATTACGTTTGTCGCCACAATGGTTGTGTGATTCATCACAACGAGAAATCAGCGATGGTGAAGCATGGAGAGTGGCGCGCAAGTAAACCGTTTAAAGGGCATGCCGGATTTCATATCTGGGCGGGATACAGTCTTTTCCCAAATGCAGCGTGGAAGTACCTGGTTGCTGAATGGCTGCGTGTTAAAAACGACCCTCTGATGCGCCAGACGTTCATCAACCTTGTGCTGGGTGAACCCTATGAGGATCGTGGCGAAAAGGCACTTAGCGAAAAAAGGTTGCTGGAGCGTTGCGAAGTTTACGCTGCTGAAGTTCCTGATGGTGTGGCGGTGTTAAGTGCCGGGATTGATACGCAGGATGGGCGATTCGAGATTGAAGTCACCGGATGGGGACGCAATGAAGAAAGTTGGTCGGTTTCATACGATGTCATAGAAGGCGATCTGGAAACCAATGAGCCATGGCTGCGTCTTGATGCTTATCTTAAACAGATTTGGCGTCGTGCAGACGGCCGTGGATTTACGATTATGGCGGCCTGCATGGACTCCGGTGGTCATCATACTCAAAAAGTTTACGAGTTTGCTAAAGAGCGTCTTGGTCGCCGGATATGGGCAATTAAGGGTGAATCCGCTCGTGGGGGTAAGCGTTCTCCGGTATGGCCTACGAAGAAACCAACATCTCGTTCGAAGTCCAGTTTTAAGCCAATCATTATCGGCGTAAATGCGGCTAAAGATACCATTCGCGGTCGCCTGCACATTGAGGCTCCTGCGCCGGGTGAATCAGCAGCCAGTTATATGCACTTCCCTGTTGATCGTGATCTGAACTACTTCAGCCAGTTATTGGCTGAGCGCTCTGTTCTTAAGGTATCTGGCGGTCAGCGTTATCGTGTCTGGGAGCAAATCCCCGGAAGGGCGAATGAAGCGCTGGACTGCAGGGTGTACAGCTATGCAGCGTTGTGCGGGTTGTTTTATCTCGGACTGAAGTTGAACCAACTTGCGGACAATATTGTGGTTAATCCTGACCGCCTGTTGCCAGCGCCACAGGAGCAGGAAGAAAAGACGAATTTCCGTCTGCCAGGTGCAATTGTCACTGAACCGGAAAAACCGAAGCGTAAGCGCCTTTCACAACTCCTACCCTCGTAAGGAATTTTTATGTTTAACCGTAACTCCAGCCTGTTGACTGGTGCGATGACGTCTGAGCAGTTGCGGGAGGCGTTAACGAAAGCTCAGCAGGCTTACATTGATCTTGCTGCCGGAGCGCGCGGAGTGTCGTTTTCTTACACGCAGGGTGATGGCACTCGCTCGGTATCCTATCAACAGTCGACGCTTGCTGACCTTGCATCTCTAATTCAGTTGCTTCAGGCACAGCTGGGTATCGTTCCTCGTCCCCGCAGGCCAATGAGGTTCAGATTCTGATGAGCGACATCAAAATTTTAGGGTTGAATGGGCAGCCATTGTCATCGACCCAACCAAGAAAGTCGATGCTGGTGGGTGGGAGTCGTGCTCCTTACGACGCTGCCGATTCATTCAGCGATCAGCTGGCAAACTGGCAGCCCTCTCTCTGGTCACCTGACAATGAAATCAATATTTATCGCGATCGTATTGTCTCGCGGGTGCGGGACCTCGCGCGGAATGATGGCTGGGCCAGTGGGAGTATTACTCGTGTTCTGGATAATGCTGTTGGGGCGAATTTTCGCCCCATCCTGAAACCAGATTATCGAATGCTGGCACTGATGACCGGTAACAGCGCGTTCGACTCAACATGGGCTGATGAGTACGGGAAAGTCGTTGAGGCTCATTGGCGCTCATGGGCAAATGATCCGGGACGGTTCTGCGATGTGGAACGCAAGCAAACTATTTCACAGATGTTGCGCCTCGGGTTTCGACACAAGCTTCTGGATGGTGATGCGTTGGCCATTCTCCAGTATCGGCCGGACAGGCTTGGCCATGGTCGTGGGCGGTACGCAACTACTCTGCAGATCGTGGACCCTGACCGGTTAAGCAATCCGCAACAGAACTTCGATATGCCGAACGTTCGGGGTGGTGTCGAAATAGATGCTGACGGTGCGCCGGTGGCCTATCACATTCGTGAAGCGCACATAGGCGACTGGTGGAGCGGCGCAAAAACAATGACGTGGCAAAGGATTGAGCGTGAAACGTCATGGGGTAGGCCTCATGTTGTCCATGACTACGATCATGATCGAGCCTCTCAGCACCGGGGTAATGGAATTCTGACTCCGGTTGTACAGCGCTTAAAAATGCTGATTAAGTACGATCAGTCAGAGTTGGAGGCTGCAATCCTGAACGCTGTCTTTGGTGCTTACATAACATCACCATACGACCCGCAAATGGTTGAGTCTGCGATGGGTGAGAATTTCGACGATACCAGCATCGGCGCATACCAGGATGGTCGCGTGGATTTCCATAATGATCGCCGTATATCGCTACAAAATGGTTCGAGGCTGCCCATTCTGTATCCAGGGGAAAGTATTGAAGCAGTCAATGCTGCCCGACCACACAGTAACTTTGAAGTTTTTGAAAGTGCTGCTTTGCGGAACATCGCAGCAGCAACGGGGCTTTCCACACAGCAGGTCACGCAGGACTGGTCTGATGTGAATTACAGCTCTGCGCGTTCAGCGATGCTTGAAGCCTGGAAGACCCTCACCCGGCGAAGGGATGACTTCTCTGCCGGCTTCGCTCAGCCCATTCTGTCAGCATTTATTGAAGAAATTCATGACACAGAAGATTTGCCGCTTCCTGCAGGCGCTCCGCACTTTCTTGATGCACGCGCAGCATATTGCCGCGCACGCTGGATGGGGCCGGGTCGTGGCTGGGTAGACCCCGTTGCCGAGAAAAAGGGGGCCATTCTTGGTATGGATGCCGGTCTTTCAACGCTGGAAACTGAAGCCGCTGAAAATGCGGGTGAAGACTGGGAGGAGATGCTGGATCAGAGGGAGCGAGAAATTGCCGCGTTTAAAGAGCGTGGGCTTCCATTACCAAGTTGGGCACAGGCTGAAATCCTGGCCCCTGAAACTATTAAAGACCCGGAGGCTAAGTGAATTTACCGCATCTTGCGCAGCGACTTTTTAATACGCCACTGGCGCTGCACCCGCAAAAAGCAGAAGTGGTCATGGCTGCCATGATGGACCGCTTCGGTATAACCCGCATGAATACCCTGGCATCCGACTGGCTGGGAGATGATGACACATTTACACGTAAAGCCAGAAAGAAGGACTCCGGTTATGACGTGGTGGATGGTGTAGCGATTATTTCCATACAGGGCACTCTTGTTCAAAAACTGGGTTCTCTGCGTCCCTACAGCGGCATGACAGGGTATGACGGTATTCGGCAGTCGTTTCTGACCGCAATAAATGATCCCGAAGTGACCGGAATCTGTCTGGATATTGACTCATCTGGCGGCGAGGTGGCGGGATGCTTTGATCTGGTGGATGAAATTTATCTCGCCAGAGGAAAAAAGCCGATACACGCAATCCTGACAGAAAATGCTTATTCGGCGGCGTACGCCCTTGCCAGTGCAGCAGATCGTATTCATGTGCCACGCACCGGAGGTGTGGGGTCAGTTGGGGTGATTGTTATCCACTGTGACTGGTCACAGAGAATTAAAGAAGATGGGCTTGCGGTAAGCATTATTACCTATGGCGATCGCAAGGCTGAAAGCAATCCTTACGTGAAGCTGTCCGATCAGGCCCGAACTGCAATTCAGGATGATGTGGATACGATGGGTGCGCTTTTCGTCAGCACCGTAGCCCGCAACAGGGGGATTGCTGAGAAAACTGTCCGCAATACTCAGGCTGCCTGTTTTATGGCGGCTGAAGGCGTCAATCTTGGGCTGGCTGATGGGGTAATGACACCTGATGCTGCCTTTCGAAAATTACTCACTGAAGCAGGGGTTTAACGTATGTCCAATTTTAAGTTCGCTCACCTTCTGGGCCTGAAGAAAAAGTCCTCGGAAGACGAGAGTGACAATGAAGATAAAAGCAAAAATGCAAAATCTCGCCGCGCTGAAGAAGAGCGCGATGATGAAGATGCCGAAGACGATGATGATCGCGAAGATATGGAAGACGACGATGACACCGATCCGGATGCCGAGGGTGACGATGAAGATAATGGCAAAAATGCAAAATCCCGTCGCGCTGAAGAAGAAGATGATGATGAAAAAGACGATGAAAGTCGTGACGTAAAAAAAGGTCGGCGTGCTGAACGCAGGCGCTGCGCAGCGATTTTCGGTAGCAAGCATGCAGCAGGTCGTCCAGATATGGCTGCACACCTGGCGTTCAACACTCGCATGAGCGTAAGCGAAGCTGTGGGGACACTGGCGACTATGGGTGCTTCATCACCGCCAGTGTCTGGCCGTAAGTCACTGGATTCGCGTATGCAAAATGAACGCGTCAGGCTGGGTCCGGACGGCGATAAGCCCGCAACCGGTAAAAATGCACTGGTCAGTAAAATGACCAGCCTCTATGACAAATCACGGGGTGATAAATAATGGAACAATTTGGGCAAAACCAGTTTGGACCCGGCGCTAAAAGTGCGGTCTTTGTACCTGACCAGTTAGTTTCCGGACCGCTACAGCTTGTCACGGACTCGGTGACAATTGGTGTTTCAGGGGTTCTAAAACGTGGCACTGTGCTGGGCGCAATAACTGCAACAGGATTGTTTGTTCAATCTAAAAAGAGCGCAACTGACGGTAGCGAAAGCCCTGTAGCTATCTTAGTGGATGACGTTGATACTACGACAGTCGTACAAACAGGCGGCGTCTACCTGATGGGTGAGTTTAATCAAAATCGCCTTATTTTTGATGCCTCCTGGACTGCTGCTGAACTGAAAGCTGCACTACGACCGCTGGCTATTTTCCTGCGCGACAGCATCCAGGCTCCCGTATCCTGATTTAACTTCACGACCGAAATAGCATCTATGCCAGTCAACTCCCGGCAGGGTTGCTCACATCCTGAATTCTGGCCGGTGTTGGCATCGGCATAATTAAGAGACTGAAAATGGAAAATATTTTTGATACCAGCGTGCTGGTGCAGGTTGTCCCTAACCTGAAGACCAGTCAAAACTGGCTTCTGGATCGCTTCTTCCCTAACGTTGTAACTTACGAAACGGAAGAAGTGGCCATTGATGTGGATGTTGGTCTTCGCCGTATGGCCCCATTCGTGTCTCCTCTGGTAGAGGGTAAATTGGTAGAGAGTCGTAAATACCAGACTAATACCTTCAAACCAGCCTATATCAAAGACAAGCGCGCTCCTGATCTGCGCAAACCTATCCGCCGTCAGATTGGTGAGCGTATTGGTGGTGAATACACTGCAGCTGAACGCGAAATGTTAAACCTCCAGTTTGAGATGGCTGATCAGATTGACATGATCAACCGCCGCCTTGAGTGGATGGCGAGTAGCGCCATGGTTTCAGGTAAAGTCACGGTCGCCGGAGAAGGTTACGAAACGAAAGTAGTGGATTTTGGGCGTTCTTCGGATTTGACCATAACTCTGAGTGGTGCGGATAAATGGCCACTAACAGTCGCAGTGGGCGCGACTAACACTCAGCCATCGGATGATATTGAAGAGTGGCAAACGCTAATCCTCAAAAATTCCGGCGCTGTTCCGACTGACCTGGTGTTCACCAGCAAATCCTGGAAAGCGTTCCGGCTTGATACCACGATCAAGGATAACGCCATTACGTTCCCTGCACTTAGCCCTTTTGGTAATCAGATTAATGCTGGTCCGCAGGCCCAGAAAGGTGCTGTCTATAAGGGGCGTTGGGGTAACTTCGATCTATGGCTGTATAACGACTGGTTCATCGACCCACTGGATAATATCGAGAAGCCTATGATTCCAGACGGCGCAGTGATTATGTCTGGCGCAGATTTAATGGGAACGCGAGCTTTTGGAGTGATTCTTGATCCTGCGTTTAATTACGGCGCTTTGGCGTATGCGCCTAAAACTTGGGTGAAAGAAGACCCCGCGCAACGTCTGCTGATGATTCAGTCTGCGCCTCTGGTTATTCCAAGTCGTGTTAACGCTGCGCTCTGCGCTACGGTGGTTTGATATGGCCAGGAAAACCCAGGATAGCGATCTGGGCGGCTTACCGCCCGAGTTGTTGGTGGGAGGTCAGGAAATATTGGGTGCAGATATTCAAAACCCCGATAATCCTGACGACACCGACACCGACACCGACACCGACACCGACACCGACACCGACACCGACACTGACGATAGTGATAGTGATGTGCCGGATGATGGGACCGTATCTGTAGTTGTCACTAAGGGTAATACGGTGCGGCATGACGGCCAGAATTACCCTGAGAACCGAATGCTGATGCTTTCACCTGAAGATGCACGTCGGCTGATCGGTTTGGGTGTAGTTGCAGATGTTGAACACCTTCGCAGGCTTGCTTTAATTCCTGCGGCAGCAGCTGTCTCTGTGCAGCCGGGGGATTAATGGGTATCAACTGGGATCGACATTTGCTGTCACCACTTCATGGCGTCTTTGGCGATCCGGTTGATTACCGGCCAGTTGGAGGTAATCCCTACACCCTCAGCGGTATTTTCGATCGCGCGTACACACAGGACGTTGAGCCACTGGACGATGGCAGCACAATCAATACTACTTCTCCGGTATTGGGTGTGCGTGATATTGAGTTCAGGGCGCGGCCGAGACAGGGCGACCGCGTGTTTGTAGGGGTGGTGGGCGGAGTTCCAGTCAATACTCTGTTTTCCGTTGCTGACGTTCAGCCGGACAGCCATGGCGGGACGAAGCTTATTCTTAACAGGGTCAAAGTATGAATGCTAAAGAAGTCAGGCTTCTGGTTATTGATGCCCTGAAGAATAAAACAGATGCGGGTGACAGGATTTATTCACCCCGAGACTGGCCTACCACCTCGGAACAATACCCGGCAATTCTGGTGCAAACACCGATCGACGTGAAAAATTCACTGGGCCGTAATGTGCCTCAATTCACGACAGTGACAACAGTGCGCATTACCGGCCGCCTGCAGGAGTTTGATGACGAGCAGGAGGATAACGGAGCGGAAAAAGCTGAAGAAGCCCTTGAGCAGCTGCGTGAGCAGGTTGAGCGTGCGGTGATCAATGGTTACGAGCTCACTCGCAAAATTCAGCAGTTCCGGCAGGTTCGTTCGACCATCGATGTTGATGCGGGTGGAGAGGGGCATACTGCCCAGCTATTGATGGAGCTGGATATCGAATATTACCAGGGTCCGGAGGAATTCTTTGAGATTGAATCCGAACCGCTCGAAGGCTTTGATGCCCGCATTTCCATGCCTGATGGCACCCCGGAACCACTCGTAAAAATCAATCTGGAGTAATCCTATGTTTGTAAAACCCACGCCGGGTCGTGCAGTGCGCGATCCGGTTAAGGGCACCTTTTTGCCTGAATCCGGCGAACAGGTGCCTGATAACATTTTTTGGGGTCGTCGTCTGAAAGATGGCGACGTTGAAACGTTCGATCCGAACGCCACGGTGAAGGTGGCTGCAGGTAAGAAGGATCAGGAGAATAACCAATGACTGTTCCATTTGCTCGCATTCCCGCCAGTCAGCGCGCCCCGTTCTTCTATGCGGAGTTTGATAACTCCATGGCGAATACGGCTACTGCGGTGCAGCGCACGTTACTGATTGGGCAGATGCTGCCTACAGCAACCGCATCGCCTGACATACCTCAGAAAGTTTCTTCTGACTCAGCTGTTGCTGGTATCTGTGGTAGCGGGTCAATGCTGCACAATATGATGATTGCTTATCTCGCCAATGACATCTCAGCTGAAATATGGGTGCTTCCACTGGCTGATGGCGCCACCGGAACCGTGGCTGCAACAGGTAAGATTCAGGTGGTAGCGGCCGCCGCCTCAACCGGCGTACTTTCTCTTTATATTGCTGGCATGCGCATTCAACTAACTGTGGTGAGTACCGATAATAAGGCTGCGGTGGCTACGTCTCTGGCAGCGGTTATAAACGGTCAAAGCAAGTTACCGGTCTCTGCTGCAGTTGACGCTGTAGCAACAGATACAGTTAACCTGACAGCAAAAAATAAAGGGGCGCATGGTAACGGAATTGATCTCCGCCTTAACTATCAGGGTGCTGCCGGGGGGGAAGAAACCCCTTCTGGAATGAGCCTGACAATTACGCCGATGGCTGGTGGTGCTGGATCACCAGTATTGACTGATGCGCTGGGTAATCTTCAGGATCGTGCTTTTGATTTTATTGTGAACCCCTACACCGACACGACATCACTGGACGCCTTAAAAGAATTTCTGTCTGATGCCACGGGACGGTGGTCTTATTCCGAGCAACTTTACGGGCATGCTTTTGGCGCGCTGACGGGCACCTATGGATCGTTGTCGGCAGCTGGAGCTGCGCGTAATAATCAACATGAAACCCTACTGGGTATCAACGGTTCGCCCACGCCAGCTTATCTCTGGGGAGCGGCCTTAACCGGAGCGATCGCACCAAGCCTGCGCAACGATCCTGGTCGTCCAACACAAACCCTGACTATTAACGGTGTATTACCGCCGCCTCTGGAAAGTCGATTTAATCTGGCCGAGCGAAACAATCTGCTGTACAGCGGAGTATCCACGTTCACCGTCGCTGATGATGGCTCTGTCCAGGTTGAGAAAACGATCACCACTTACCAGAAAAATAAGTTTGGTGATGTTGACGACAGCTATCTGAATATTGAGACGCTGTTTCTTCTTATGTTCGTCACTCGCTTCCTTCGTACGCAGATCACTTCCAAGTTCAGCCGCATGAAACTGGCCAACGATGGAACACGATTTGCACCTGGGTCAGCGATCGTCACGCCAAATGTGATTCGCGCCGAACTAATCGCTCAGTATCGAACGCTGGAATACAACGGTTATGTGCAGGATGCAGCAGCATTCGCACAAACTCTGCTGGTTGAGCGAAATAATGGCAACACCCGTCGTGTTGATGTGCTGTGGACGGGTACGTTGATTGACCAGTTAGAAATTTTTGCATTACTCAATCAGTGGCGCCGCGCGCAGACCACGGCATAAGGGGGATTTATGGGAGATACAACTAATCGCCTGGCTGGCACAGCATACGTGACTATCGACGGGGTAACGGTCATGGTGGCGGGGCAGTTCAAGTACAGTCCGAGCAAGGTTGAACGTACTTCACTGGTCGGGATGGACACGGTGCATGGTTACAAAGAGAAACCTCGCGTACCGTTTATTTCGTATCAGGCTCGCGACAGTGGCGGCACCTCAATAGCCGGTATTAACGATTCGACTAATGTCTCAGTTGTTGTTGAGCTGGCTAACGGTAAAACCATCATCGGCGAGAACATGTGGTCTGTTAACGCGCAGGATGTTGATAGCGAAGATGCGGTATTTGATGTTCGCTGGGAAGGCGGTTCGGTTACGGAGTATTAATTATGGCAGTACTTGAACAAACTAAATCCATTCCCCTCAGTAAGCCGCTTGAGTTAGCCAATGTACGATATGAACAAATTGACCTTAAAGAGCCAGTACTCTCTGAGGTTGAACAGTTCTACGAACTACAGCGTTCAAAAAACGGAATGGCTGCAATGAAGCTGCTTATTGCCCTTAATTCTGGGCTTACCGAGAAAGTTCTGGGCGGCCTGGCTTATACCGATTACCGGAAGTGCGAGGACTACCTGATGGGTTTTTTGACCTTCAATCCCTCGGAGACTGGCAAAGACTAGCGGCAGAGGTCACGAAGTATTACGGGTGGGGGCCACATGATGCGTGGTCCCTGACCCGTACCCGGTTAGATTTTTGGGCGGATCAGGCCCGTCGCATTAACAAGGTGAAGGCGGGCAAATAATGGCTAATTCATTTGATTTTGAACTGACAGCCAGCGATCAGGCGTCAGCGGCGATAATGCGGATTGAGGATGTTGTAAAAAACCTCAATCCGCTACTGGACAAAACGCGCGACTCTCTGGAGTTGGGTGGGCAGGATTCCAGGGATAATCTGGACGATCTGAATAAGCGGTTTGATGTGCTGAGCCGGAATGCGCGCGAAGGTGTCCAGTTTATCAGTGACCTGGTTCCACCACTGAAAATGGTGGGCGGCTTAACGCTGGGTCTTGGTGGTGCTGCAGCGGCAGTGAACATTGTTAAAAATAACATGGTGGAGTTTGCTAATGCAGGTTATCGAATCGATACAATAGCAAAAAATATTAGCATGACCACTGACGCATTCCAGGAGCTCACTGGTGCGATGATTGAGAACGGTAGTGCAAGGGAGGACGCTGAAGGTTCTATTACTGACCTTTTTGATAAAGCTACTGCTGCTGCATATGGTGAGAATGCAGCATTCCTTGCTGTGCTCAATGCAAAGGGTATTGGTATCAGTAAAACTAAGGAAGGTCTGGCTGATGTGGGGAAATTAGTGAAGGATATCAATGAGGCCATGCAAAATATGTCCTCGGGAGAACAGGCCCTATTTATCAAAAAACTCAGCTTGTCACCAGATATGCTAAGCCTTCTTCGCAATACCACTACGGAAGTTCAACGCTTAAAAGATCAGGCTCGAAGGGATGGACTAATTTTTAATGACGCCGATATTCAGCATGCTCTATCGTTTAGGCAGCAGCTTAACCAGATTGAAGCGGCCTATGATGGGATATTGATGAAAGGGCAATCATGGCTTGGTCAGTCTGAAGCACTACGCTCTTCTGTAGATCAGATTAAACAAATTACGGCGCATGGTCTTGATAGCGCAACAGTTGGTTCAATACTTACGTTCAATCGTGGTGGGAAGCAAGCCGATCTTTTACGCAGGGCTGGATCAGATGATGAGTTTAAAAATACGCTATCTTGGAAAGAGGGGCTGGACCTTAAGCTTGGGTATGCATCAGGGGATTTAATAAAAAAACTCAACAGCTTTTATGGACCATCACTCCGCGCAGAGCAACTCTATAGCGATATGAACGCGATAACCGGACGTGGAACGGTCGGTTCAATTGTTCCATACAATCAGGCAGGAAATAACTCACTTGGTATAAGGAATAATAATCCTGGAAATCTACGTTCGGCTCCTAACTCTACAGGGAAAAATGGCGGATTTGTAACATTTAACACATCAATGGATGGTAACTCAGCTATGGCTAGGCAATTGATGCTTTATGGTGATAGGGGGAATAATACCCTGAACGGGATAATCCACACCTACGCCCCAGCAAAAGAAAATAATACGCAAGCTTATATTAATGATGTGGCTAATAAGACCGGATTTAGTCCAGATTCTAGACTTGATTTACATTCTCCAGATGTATTGGAAAAATTAATGGCGGCAATGATTCACCATGAAAATGGTTCGCAGCCATACAGTTTGGAAAATATTCGTGGGGCGATTAATAATGCGATATTTGATCCCAAATGGAGTTCTAAGCGCGATAATCGCTTTCTAAATGATCAACAGCGCAATTGGCCGGGAGTGCCACGCGATAAACAGGATTTAGATAATAACAATATACAAGAAAGTTCAGGGGGCTCTATCTATTCTCCGCTGAATGATAGGGATGGGGATGGTGTGAATCAAAAATTGGTCTCTGCCCTGAAGGACCTCAACCAGACCATGCAGGACAGCAAAATGAAAGTAGAGCTGACGCTGGTGGATCAGAAAACTGGCGAGCGTAAAACGTTTACCGGACAGAATGGTGGCAGGGTGTCAGAAACTTACGAATTACAATAATCAGGCCTATGAGGTTCAGATGGCAGATGATTTATTTTTGACTCTCGGAGGGCGCGTAATAAACGGGTGGGACGAGATTAGCGTTACGCGAAGCATAGAACGCCTGCCGTCTGAGTTCAGTCTCTCCCTGATGGATTACTACCCCGGCAATAATGAAAAACAGCTCGTAAACCCAGGCGAACTTTGCACTGTACGACTTGGTGATGATTTGGTGATGACGGGGAATATCGATCGCTGGAACCCGGTTATCTCTAAATCACGACATGAAATTCGTGTCAGTGGCCGGGGGAGATGCAGAGAACTGGTGGATTGTTCAGCTGAGTGGCCGAACAATGTCATTAGTCAGTCCACTGCGCTTCAGATAGCACAAAAGTTGGCTGCACCCTACGGCATTACTGTCGCGAGCGATATTGAGGATATGGAAATCGTTCCTCAGTTTACGCTTAACTGGGGGGAGTCTACTCAGGAGGTGCTAAGCCGTGTATGCCGCTGGGCTGCGATGCTGTTTTACGATCTCCCTGATGGCAGTCTCTACATGACTCGTGTAGGTGATCGCAACGCTGCAAGTGGGATAGCGCAGGGCGAAAATATTGAAGACGCATCCTTTACGTCTTCCATGGATGAACGTTATTCGGATTACATCGGCGTATCTATGTCAACAAACGCTCTGTATTCAGATGAGGGCGGATACTCATCTGTCACCCTCGCAACCGCTCACGATCAACAAGTGGCCGACCTGGGGTATCGTAATCGCGTAGTGGTGGTTGAGAGCACCATGAATATCAACCGCCTTGCTCAAAGCTGTATTGACTGGGAGATGAACCGCCGCTATGGAAGGTCAAAGCAACTACAGGTAACAATTGATAGCTGGAGAGATAAAGCAGGTAATCTTTGGGAGCCAAACACGCTTATTCCGATCCGCCTTCCTGCATTTGGAATCGATGAAGCACTTTGGTTGCTTTCAGAAGTCACTTTTATTCGAGACAGGGATGGAACGCGCGCGCGCATGATATTGATGCCACCTGAGGCGTTCTTCGTTCAGCCTTATTCATTCTATTCGCAGTTCCCTGTCCTCAGGCAATAAACTGATAATCTTATTTTTACCGTAAAACCCGCCAATGTGCGGGTTTCTTTTTGGAGTGAAAATGGCACTTATTAATGATGCAATTTCCTCTCTTCTGGGCACGAAGGATACCTGGAACTGGTTTGATAAAATTCGGCCAGCATCCTTTCGCGGTGTGCCGTTCGGTGTTCTGAGTGTCGAGGGTGTTTTTGGTCGGCGTCAGGCTGTCCACGAATATCCTTATCGCAACACCGCCTGGGTAGAAGACCTTGGCCGTGGCACACGAAAAATGACCATTCGTGGCTTTATTGTTCACAACAGCCTCGCCTACAACGCACCAGATGTGATCACCCAGCGTAATTCACTGGTTGCCGCCTGCGAGATGGAAGGCGCTGGAACCCTTATCCACCCAACACTGGGAGAGTTGACGGTCAGCATTCCTGATGGTGGGTTGCGGGTACTGGAAAGCGTTGATAGCGGCCGTTCCTTTGAATTTATGCTTACCGTTATTGAGTCAGGGTTAAAGGTGTTTGCCCTTACGGACAGCACCCAGGCTTCATCAACGGTACAGGAAAATGGATTTCGTACGGGTCTGATTGCTGCGACCAGGTTCGTTGCAACAGTTAAGGGAGAAATCAGGAGTGTAACCCAGACCATAAAGACGCTGCACAATACAGCAGTTTTCTGGGGGAATATGGTTAAGGGGACGGTGAATGAAGTGACAAACCTTAGCAATGTCCTTAAATCCACCTTCGGCAGCTCACGTTACGGTCGTTACAGCAAGGGTGACGTTGGTGGGAATGTATCCGGTGCTACCGGGTTAGTCGGTCGAACCGCAGACACCGGGGATTATACTTCACTGGTAAATCAGAAAATGGCCATGGCGGTGACTGGAAGGGCTGACTTAATCCGTCTCACAGAAGAATTTGAAGGAGTCAGTTCGGTTGAAGAATTTCCGTTGGGCGCGAGAAACATCATTAATGAAATTTTGGCATTTGATGGCAGTGTCGAAGAGAAGATTCGAATGCTTGAGCTGCTGGCTACTTATCAAAATTCTACTTTCTATGCCACCGATGCAGAAAATGCTGCCGCTCAAAGTGCCAGCATTTTGCTGAGTGTCTTATCGGCAACTGCGATGGCAATAGCATCGGCAGGTTATGAGCCGTCAAGTTATAACGATGCGATCTCGATGCTTAACCGTGTGTGTGACACCCTCGACAAAGCCTTGCTGATGGCAGCTGATGCGGGAGACGACGAAGATTATCTTAATTTACTGGAAACCCGTAAGTCTCTGGTGGCTGCATATGAACAGAAGGGCACAAAGCTCAGCTCACTGACTCAGGTCAGCCTTCCGTCATCCCTGCCAGCACTGACTCTCGCCAATCGACTGTATCAGGATTCCTTGCGGGGAGATGAGCTGGTGCAGACAGTGAATCCCCGGCATCCGGCCTTTATGCCTGCGAAATTCAGGGCGCTAAGAAAGTAATTGAAAGGAGACAGGTCGATGAGTAGCGATTTTCTGAGGCAGTTAAGTCGCCGCGTCTCAATGATGCTGGGCATTGGAAGGATCACAGCGCACAGCGATGCCGGGGGCATCCAAAAGCTTCAGTACCAGACGTCACTGGAAGTTCGCGGAGATACACCGCGAATGGCCGAGTTTGGTTTTTCTTCCGGGTTGCCAATCGGCACAGATGTTGTTCTGGCATATCTGGGAGGGGATCGTTCCAGCGCAGTGATCATTGCCAGTAATAACCAGCAGCACCGCCAGGGAGGGTTAAAGCCTGGTGAGGTGGTGATTTACAACCAGTGGGGAATGTTCATCAGACTCACTGAGAGTGGAATTGAGATAGAAGCAAACGATAAGCCGGTAAAGGTCAGTCATGCCACAACGGTGACCGTTGCGGCCTCAGTAGAAATCCTGCTCGATACGCCGGTTGTTAAAGCGACCGGAGATATTATTGATAACTGCGATACCAACACCACCACACTGAAAGACCTGCGTGATGCTTATAACCGACACAGTCACGTCGTTAAAAATGTTCAGGGTGGTGATGAAGATAAAACCAGTGAAAAACCCGGGGAGCCTGTTGAATGAGTGACATCAGTTCTTTCTGGGATATAGAGCGATTGGTAGCTGAATGGAGGGAGGGCCGGGGTGATCTTATTAGTGGTGACGACCTCCAGACGGCAATCATAATCAGCCTTTTTACCGACAGGGTTGCCCGGGCTGATGACAGTACGGACAGTGATGATCGCCGTGGTTGGTGGGGCGATTCGGGTGAAGAAATGAGCATTGGCTCCAGGTTGTGGTTGTTGAGACGGCAAAAACTTACGACTGCTGTGGCACAGAAGGCGGAAGATTACGCGCGAGAAGCCCTGCAATGGCTGATATCTGATGGCGTTGTATCGTCTGTTGAAGCAGCGACCCAGATAGTTTACCCCCGACGCCTGAATATGGTGCTCAGATATCGAAAGCCAGAGAGTGATGACAGCGCGAAGATGCAGTTTTTTTGGGTTTGGGAGCAATAACTATGCCATTTAAACGTCCGACTTTGACGGAGCTTAGAGAGCTTAACCGCACGCAAATGCAGTCAGAACTCAAAGATGCCGGGGCGCTTTTACGTTATTCCAATATGCGAATACTCGCAGACGCAGATGCAGGATTGGCGCATCTCCACTATGGCTATCTTGACTACATTGCACAGCAGGCAACACCTTTCAGCGCTACAGATGAATGGCTTGCGGGTTGGGCAGGGTTAAAGAATATCTACCGCAGTGCTGCCAGCGCTGCGTCAGTGGCGTCATACCAGTTCACCGGAACGAGTGGCTATAAGGTGAGCAAGGGGGCTGTGCTGCGGCGTGGTGACGGGTATCGCTACAGCCTCAATGAAAGCGTAATTATTAATTCAGACGGTAAAGGTACTGGGGTACTGACCGCTATCCTGCCAGATGTTGCTGACGATGTAACTGGAGGCGGCTCTGCTGGTAATTCAGATGCAGGTACTACTTTGACCCTGGATGTATCTGTTGCGGGAATCGACATCAGCGGTGTGATGATTTCCCCGGCGACTGGTGGTGCCGATATTGAATTACAGGAAAACTTCCGTGCCCGGGCATTGCTGGCCTACCAGAATCCACCACAGGGAGGGAGCGACACTGATTATAAGCAATGGGCACTATCGGTATCTGGTGTCACACGTTGCTGGATCAAGCGCAGACTAATGGGAGCCGGTTCAGTCGGGATATTCATCATGTGCGATGGCACTGATGAGACAAACCATGGATTTCCAGTCGGTGAGGATGGCATATCTCAACTGGATGACTGGGGGGCGCAGAAAGCCACTGGAGATCAAGGGCGAGTAGCCGACTATATCTACCCTTTACAGCCCGTTACTGCTCTGGTTTATGTCTGCTCCCCAGTTGAGAAAAAAGTGAATTTTATAATCAATGGCATCTCTCAGGCGGGTACTGAAACGACAAAGTTGATTGAGACCGCTATAGACAGCGTATTCTTTGAAGATGGCGATCCAACGGGCACTGGTCGCATATTTTTATCTGATTTGAACCGCGCAATTGGTGATGTCAGCGGCACAGCGGGGTTTATTCTTGTTTCACCATCTTCAAATATCGATCTTGGAACTGGTGAGTTGCCAGTACGTGGTGAGGTGACTTATACATGAGCCTGTACACCCAAGAAGATTACCGGCAGGCGCTACAATCTCTTATACCGGTTGGCCTTGCATGGCCCCGCGACTCTGACACTGTTCAGGGGGCGGTGGTTAGCGCTCTGGCAGGAGGGTTTCAACGCAGTGACAGCGATGCGATAGGTTTGCTTGAAGGAGCCTTTCCCGGCACAGCCACTGTCTTGTTGACGGAATGGGAAAAGACTCTGGGTTTGCCCGATGACTGTTCTATCGGGGAGGTGGATTCATTTGGCAAAAGACAGTCTTCCGTTGTTTCGAAATTAATCAGCACAGGAGGGCAGTCGCGAGCATATTTTATCGGAATAGCTAAAGCACTTGGCTATAACATAACCATTAGGGAATACCGGCAGGCCCGATCGGGATTCTCTGTTTGTGGTGATGGGCTAAATGGAGATGAGTGGCCATTCGTATGGCTTGTGGAGGCTGAAGAAACAACCATTACGTATGCACGGTCGGGCATGAGCTATTGTGGTGACCCTTTACGTTCGTGGGGTAATAAACAGCTTGAATGTCGAATGAATGCTCAGGCACCTTCACATACCATTGTTAAATTTGGATACATTAACTTCGGTTTCAATGACGAAAACGTTTATGAAGTTACGCCAGATTTCGCTGAAATATTTGATATAGCATCCGGGTATATCTCTCTATTCTGATTAAATTCTTAATTATTTAATTTACATAGGTAACGCCATGCAAAAAGTTGGTTCAGTTACAGACACCGCTGATAATAATGGTGAGTTCACTAATGGTAATGTTGCCCAGGGCGTTCCTCCTACAATATTATTGGCGGAAATATTTAATACCTGGCAGAGAGAGCTTGTAGCTCTGGTGGAGGGGGCGGGGATCACACTTGCCCCAACAAATTACCAGCAGGTGCTGCAGGCTGTAAAAAAGATCGTTAGCGATGCGATCAATAGTGGTTCTACAACAACACTGCCGATAAATAGTGGCGGTACTGGTGCAACCACCGCTACAGATGCCAGGACTAATCTCGGCCTCGGTTCCGTCGCAATTGAAGATACAGTTCCTGTCACCAAAGGGGGAACAGGCGCAACTACTGCCGCCGCCGCAAGAACTAATCTCGGCCTTGGGGCTCTGGCTGAAGTCGACACAGCTCCCATTACAAGAGGGGGGACTGGGGCAACAACCGCTTCAGGGGCACGCACTAATCTCAGCGTTTACTCAACGGGAGAGGTCTACAGCAGAACAGAATCTGACAGCCGCTATAACAAGCTAAATGCGGGTTTCTTTGCTCCGACCAATGGTCGTCATCAGGATGGCTCTACCGGTTTTATGATTCAGGTTGGGCGTGTTACACGCACAGCCGATCAGAGTAGTGTCACGTTTCCCCAGGCATTCCCCAACGCCTGCATTGGCGTTGTGATGACCAAAAATGAGAACGCAGTAGCCGGCGATTCCACGTCAAATTTAATCGCCACTAACCAAACTGTCAGTGGATTTACTGCTGTGATGTACGAAAATGAACGCGGCGCTACATGGCTGGCCGTTGGTTACTGAGGTGAAAAATGTCGGAAAAATATCTTTATAGCGCCAGTACTGGTGGGATTTACCCTGCCTCAAAGAAAGAAATTTATGAAAACAGCATCAATGGCCTGCCTGATGATATTGTCGAGATTAACGATGAAACTTTCGCAGGTTTAATTTCTGGTCAGGAAGCCGGGCAGAGGATTATTGCCGATAAAGACGGCTACCCAATCCTTTCAGCTCAGCCAGAGCCAACCGAAGAAGAAGTTATTGCCAGTAACACGCAGAAGAAAACCAGTTTAATGAAACTGGCTACAGATGAAATTTACCCCCTGCAGGATGCGATCGATTTGGGTGAAGCCACGGATGACGAAAAAGAAAAACTCATCTCTCTCAAAAAATACCGGGTTGCATTAAATCGCGTCGATGTATCTGTCGCCGGATTGGAATGGCCAGCCTACCCTGCGTTTTGAAATTTAAGTTTTTCTATAACTTCATTACTTAAAGTTAAAAGTGAAAATTTTAATCTTATTGATTCTCAATGCATTCGTTGTTGAGAGGAGCTTCCATGGCTGAAAGATACAACACCAGAAACTCAAGGCCTTCAAATAGCATGAAGGATGTGAATGACAACGCCCTGGCTTTTGATGACTTTATGGGGGTTGAGGCTGATTCATTTCTGGACAGGCTTGGTCATGAACGTGATAGCCTGGCTGGGGTCATAAAAAAAGTATTTTCAGAAAGCTCGTCAGCGGTAGGGCTGGCTACTCAAAACCTTATCCCCCTCAGTCGTCAGTACATGTCTGTTGTCGCTGCGCAGGCAGACATTGCCAACATCCCTGCAGGTTCGACTACGTATGTGCGCAGCCTGGACGGCAGTTCGCTGGCTGATGAGTACGTCAATAATGCCGGAACGCTGGTACCGACGGGCCGGAGAATGCCATCACAGGCAGAAATAGCCAACGTTAGGGATACCGCAGACAGCGTAAACAGAAGGACGGAAGGGCTCAGAACCGAATCTGAATCAGCTTACCCTCTCGAAATCACCGATAACAAAGGAAAAGGCCTTGCATATTCGGATCGCATGGGCCTTTTCAACTTCCCGGGAGGAGTGAAAACTCCTGCTATCAACGTTGACAAGGTGGCATCAGGGACTATCTCAGCCAATGAAATTTCAGCGACTTCTGAGGATGGTGATGCATACCTATTTCCGGAAGTAGACAGAGCGGGGCGGGTACTTTTTGGCACATACCCTGATACCGGAAAAAAAATCTACCTAGGAGAGCCCCTGCACAACCACCGGGGTCCACTGGAAGGGGATTTTTTTGCTATCGGTGATTCAATCACCGCCTACGGCGTCGCTTATTCCGGCACGAATAACAGCGGGACTTCATACGCACCGTGCGTGCGCGATCAGTCCTGGCATGCATGGGCGTCAATGATGACCGCTGGCCGTCTGCGACTGAAAGGGATATCAGCTACCGGAGGATATACGGTCACCCAGGTGCTTAACACGCACGTATCTAAAGCTGAGCAGGCAGCCACAACATTCTGCGTGGTCATGTGCGGCCGAAACGATGTGGTGCAGGGGATCGATGTTGAAACCGTGACAATCCCGGCGTTTCTTAAAATATTTCGCCGTTTACGTCAGAAGGGGATTATTCCTGTCGTCTGCACAATGTCTGCTCAGGGAAACAGTACAAGCAGCACGCAACGTATTGCAGAGCATAAAATCAATGCGTGGCTCAGGGCGTACGCCCGTAAATACCGGCTGCCCCTGGCTGACCTGCACCGCTACACGGTTAACCCACTGAACGGAGACTGGACACCCGGCTGGAACCAGGACGTTTCGCACCCGAACGGGTTCGGTGCGCGCGCCATGGGGCGCGCGCTGGCTGACGGCCTGAAAGAGTGGTCAGCACCGGTGTACGCTCCGCGTGCTGACGAACAGTTGTCACCGGCCATAAGCAACAACCTGCTGGAGAACTGTCTTTTCCTCGACAGTGACGGGACAAACCCTGCAGGCTGGACCGTAACAAAAACGGGCGTGTCAGCCGTTGCGGCGTCTGGTGAGATAAAGGGTAACGCATGGTCACTGACCGGGCATGAAGCTGAAAAGACAGTAACCCTTATCCCTTCTGACCGCCTGCAGCTTGGATTTTTCGCAAAAACAGGCGATGCGCTGTTTGAGCTGTATCTGATTTCCGGGGCAACCCACCTGGCAGGAATCCGTGACTGGAAAGTATCAACGGAAGGCTTCCTGTACTTCAGCTATGAGTTTACGGTACCCGCCGGAGTGACCAGTGCCACCCTGAAACTGAAAACAACAACAGCGCAGGCATCTGTCGGTCAGGTCAGCCTGCTGAAAATAACGGAGTTAGTATGAGAATCGTGCTTGATACCACCATCAACAACCCGGACCTCCCGCTTATCAACCCTTCTGCTGCGCTGATATCCGATACGATGGTCGCCGGGTACAACATGCTGAGCACGAAAGATTTCAGCGGACGCGGTAACGACTTCAGCTGGAACGGAACATTCGACGCATCAGGCGCTGTGTTACTGAACGACCCGGACCATGTCATGACCCTGCCGTTTGCAGATACGCCGGAGATGACAGTCATCTTTTGCTGGAATCTGGCCACGGCCACGGCCGGTGGTAACCGCTGGCTGTACGGAAACGGTAAGCCAGGCTCTACAGCCGCATCAATCAAGGACGGTATCTTCCACCGGGCAACGGGAGCCACCGTTTCTCTGGGCGTGGGAGCGACGGATATGGGGACAACACTTGTCGCGCAGTCAACAGGGGCGTGGACGCTGCAGGCGCACCGCTACAGCAGCACCCTGATAGAGCGCATAACCCGGTCAGGTGGGATTACTTCTCAGGCTGTAACAGCCCGTAATGCAGGGACAGCACCCTTCTACGTGAACGGGCAGCCTTCCAGCCTGAGCCCCGCATACGCGTCCGGTGGTGCCGGGACAATTGGCATGATGCTTTTCTACAACGAGCTGACTGATGATGCAACGCTGGCATCCCGCATGGGTACGGTGTGGGACATCATGACAGCTCGAGGGGTAACAGTTCCTTAATTTTTCTTGTTTCTCCACCAATCCCACTCAGCATGAGCCCATATAAAAATCATGATGATATTGGATATAAACATGATATCTGGCCACTTTGTGAATCCAGATAACAAAGAGACTGAGGAAAGAATTGCAGCAAACCTTACAAAAATCCTTGAATTCATTTAACTTCCATTTATAAATCGGATTGATCCTAATGATGATTGTATCTATGTGTTGAGTTGTAATCAATTGTGTCCGATTTCTTCCTTCACTCACTAACCATTACGGTTATTAAGTATACTGTATTCATATGCAGTTATTATTGACGGGAGGGCATCCTGCCTAGCTACTACGAAATCCCCGCTAACTCCCCGCACAAAATTCAGGCACAAAAAAACCAGCCGTAAGAGGCTGGTTTCCATAACGTCTGTTCGGCATGTGGATCTAAACGTACGGGGGCTAAGATCTGCTGGCTCCTCAGATATCGTTTACCATCCACATATCCGCCTCATCAAACATCTCTTCCAGCATCCGATTGAGTTTTTCCTTCTCGGACTTATTGGCATCAGTATTGATACTGCTGTTACCCATCATTGGCTTCACCTTTACCTCTGCGCCTGGAAATATCCGCTGAACGCGCCTTGTCAGCTCATTCAGGATGATTTCACGCGCACCAGGTAAACCTTCGACATTTCGCTTGTCATAAATCAGTTCCACGAACATTTCCTTGCCCTCTGTGCTGGATGTAATTACAGTATATACTGTTTAAATAAACAGTGAAAAGGTAAAGAGTAATGGAAATTTACATGCCGACTGAAAGCCCTGAAGCCATGTTGATACCACTATTCAGCGACCTGGTGCCGTGCGGCTTTCCCAGCCCGGCGCAGGACTACGTAGAGCAACGCATCGACCTCAATGAGTTGTTAATAAACCATCCGAGCGCGACGTATTTCGTGAAAGCCGCTGGTGACAGCATGATTGAAGGGGGGATCAGTGAGGGGGATCTTCTTGTCATCGACAGCTCCCGCAAAGCAGAGCATGGAGATATTGTTATCGCAGCTGTGGACGGTGAGTTTACCGTGAAAAAACTGCAGATCCGCCCGACTGTGCAGCTTAATCCGATGAACAGCGCTTATTCACCTATCGTCGTTGGCAGCGAAGACACGCTTGATGTGTTCGGTGTCGTGACTTACATCATCAAATCGGCCAGTTGAGATGTTCGCGCTCTGTGATGTGAACTCCTTCTACGCCAGTTGTGAGACGGTGTTTCGTCCTGACCTGAAAGGACGGCCGGTGGTCGTCCTGTCGAACAACGACGGTTGTGTGATTGCGCGCTCTGCTGAAGCAAAGCCCTTCGTGAAGATGGGGGAGCCTTACTTCAAACAAAAAGATGCGTTTCGCCAGCACGGCGTGATCTGCTTCAGCAGTAATTACGAGCTCTATGCCGATATGTCGAATCGGGTGATGACAACGCTGGAGGAGCTTTCACCACGCTGTGAAATTTACAGCATTGATGAGGCTTTTTGCGACCTGACAGGCGTTCGTAACTGCCGCGACCTTACCGACTTTGGCAGGGAAATACGTGAGACTGTCCTGAGCAGAACACACCTGACTGTCGGCGTGGGCATTGCCCAGACCAAAACGCTGGCGAAGCTGGCAAACCATGCAGCAAAAAAATGGCAGCGACAGACCGGTGGCGTGGTGGACCTCTCAAATATGGATAAACAGCGAAAGCTGATGGCTGTACTGCCGGTTGATGAAGTCTGGGGTGTCGGAAGGCGTATCAGTAAAAAACTGGAAGCGCTGGGCATTGATACTGTGCTCAAGCTGGCCGATACCGAGACCAGTTTCATCAGGAAGCACTTCAATGTCGTTCTTGAACGAACGGTGAGAGAGTTGCGCGGCGAGTCCTGCCTCGCACTGGAAGAGTTTGCCCCGGTGAA
This sequence comes from Erwinia sp. S38, assembly GCF_016624545.1. Taxonomy (NCBI): domain Bacteria; kingdom Pseudomonadati; phylum Pseudomonadota; class Gammaproteobacteria; order Enterobacterales; family Erwiniaceae; genus Erwinia; species Erwinia sp. S38. The sequence continues at coordinate 36,529 of NZ_JACVTS010000030.1, forward strand.
ACAGGAAATCGTCTGCAGCAGGTCTTTTGGTGAGAGGGTAACGTCCTGTGATGAAATGCGGCAGGCGATATGCAGTTATGCATCCCGCGCTGCAGAGAAGCTGCGTGGTGAGCATCAGTACTGCCGTTTTATCTCGGCATTCGTCAAAACCAGCCCCTTTGCACCGAACGAGCCTTATTACGGTAAGAGCGCATCGGTAAAGCTTCTCACACCAACTCAGGACAGCAGGGACATCATTTCTGCGGCTACCCGGTGCCTGGATGCAATCTGGCGTGATGGCCATCGATACCAGAAAGCGGGTGTGATGCTTGGCGACTTCTACAGCCAGGGGGTTGCCCAGCTCAATCTTTTTGATGACAACGCACCCCGTCAGAACAGTGCAAAACTGATGGAGGTTCTGGACCACCTGAACGCGAAGAACGGAAGAGGAGCTCTGTATTTTGCGGGGCAGGGTATACAGACTAACTGGCAGATGAAACGGGAAATGTTATCTCCGCGCTACACTACGCGCTTCGACGATCTCCTGAAGGTAAGGTGAACAAACAAGGTGCAGAAGTCGTCAGGGCAACTGGTCGGGATTCTCCCCCATTTCTCCCCATTAACTCCCCGTACAAAATTCAGGCACAAAAAACCAGCCGTAAGAGGCTGGTTTTTCTAAGGTATTTGGTCGGCACGAGAGGATTTGAACCTCCGACCCCGGACACCCATGACCGTTTGCTGAGCTTTACTTTTATACATGAATCGTCTTGCTTAAGTGTTTTCATTGTTAATTTTATTTTTCATCATGTGTTTATTAAATACCAGAGGCACTTCGAGGTTATCTGTAACCTCGTAGAGACTGTAATCATCATAATAATCATGGTAGCCATTACTAATTAAGAAGCTCCCGAATGAATCGGACGACATATCGTTGAATTTGTTATATCCAAATGGTGTGTTTTCTGGTATGAACCCGAATTTATCAAAGATTGTGGATTTAACTGTGTTGTTAATTCTGTATTTGAAAATAAATCCCATTTTATCCGTCAAAACAATGTCATCAAAGGTACTTACTACCTTAGTTAATCGACCATCTGCATTATCTTTAGTAATTGGACTCTCTGTTTCGCAAACTATAACATCTCCTGACATGGTTATTACATTAAAAGATAATCGTTCAAAAATATCGATAAAAACATCGCCATTATCACCATGGATGAAGCTATATTTTGGGATGTCAAGTAACTTGGCCTCGTATCCTTTCAATACCAATGGTTCATCGAGTTTCATCAAGCTAACAGTGCCTTTTGTTCCAATTGTCATATCTATTGACTTTATGATAATTGAGTTGTCTCTTTTGTTGGAAATTACAAAATTTGTAACATGCGATTTGTATAACTTCCCTTGGCTAAGGCTATAAGAAACACATATCTTCCTAGTTACCTTTTGGTATCCAAAATAAATAGTAAAGATTGTTGCAATTATGGTTAGTAGCTTAATATCAAAGAAAGAATAAAGCCATGCAAGACCATCAATCACCTTTTGATTTATCATTTAACATCTAACTCATAGTGGGTTTTAATGTTTTTTATTATGAGGCAATTATCTATTAAGTTACAATATTTTTTATAAATGATCTGATACAATCAGATTTAATGTCTAGCAAGCGTTTTGGCGCAGGGATGGGGTAGGCAGGTTAGTGGAAGTCTTGGGGCTATATGAAATCTTCGCCATATCACTTAGTTAGAAAAATTAAATTACTGATAAATAAGGAATTGATAGGTTAAAGTATATGGCGAACAACCAATCTAACATAATGAAATATATGGCGTTTAACCCTGATTTAAAATCCCTTGCTCTCTGTATTGATGGAGGGGAAAGTCCTTCCCCAAAACTAAATTTTACTCTAAGTATTTCATAGGGTTGCAATGGGATTAAACCAACGATTACAACCATGTTTATCGCTTATTTGTCTATATATATCAATAATTTAATTTGAATTTTCTAAGGTAATGCTGCGCCATATGGAATGGTTCGAAGCCGCAGACCTGATCGTTAAAGGCATGGAAGGCGCCATTAACGCCAAAACCGTGACCTATGACTTCGAGCGTCTGATGGACGGCGCTAAACTGCTGAAATCTTCAGAGTTTGGCGATGCAATGATCAGCCACATGTAATATGTGCCGTTGATGATTGTGAAGACGGGGGGCCGATTTGGCCCCCGTTTTTGTTGTGCTTATGGACTGATTTTTATATATGTCGCCAACTAATAAATCCAAAGTTTCAGGAACGTCGATTCAGCCAGCCACATTGCATGAATATCTGTTCACTGATGATTTGTCATGTCCAGGCTGGACGTTGCCGCACCGTCATTAATATTGGACGGCGCATTCCAGTCTCTGCCTTTTAAGGCATCATTCGTATTCATACTTGCTGAATCGTTGGCTGAGTTGAGTGATGAACCATCAAGCTCAGCATCGGCTTCTTCATCGCCTGAATCCGTACTGGTAAAGCCCCCTTTGCTGGAAATCGTATCCGTACCATCCATCTCATTCGGCATGCTGTCGCTGGTTGAACCATCGTCATTTACACAAGAATAGCCACCCAGATCATTCGGTTCGCAGTCAGTAGCCTGCGCGAAGTGAGTGAATGACGCCAAAGCAGATACCAGCGACAAAACAATAATTTTTCTCATTTTTTCAGCTCGTTTTGAAAAGATTATCACAGCATAAGTTCTTATAAGTTTGTGATGCTGTATGTAACCTGTTGTGAAGCTGAAGGATTCTGGCTATAAAAACAGCAAGATAATTCGTTGAATCAATCGAAAACTCAGGAGACATTTTGCCGATAACTCCCGCTCGACTGCATCTTCGCCCCGTAATCAGCTCAGACGCAGATGACCTTTTCAGAATTTATGGCGACCCTGCCACAAATACGTTTAATCCTGCAGGACCGTATCCTGATATTGATTATGCCCGTGGTGTTTTGGCTCAATGGCTTAAGCATTGGGAGGATTACGCTTTCGGAAGTTGGGCTATCTCGCTGAAGGATAATCCCGAAAGAATTATCGGTTTTGGCGGGTTAAACATCCGCAGTTATGCTGATATTTCTATCAATAGCCTGGGATATCGCTTCTCCACGGAGTCGTGGGGAAAAGGCCTGGCGACAGAGTTTGCTCACTATGCGGTCAGCTATGGGTTTGGTGAAATCAAACTACCTGATATATCTGCCACAGTAAGAGCAAATCACCTGGCATCGCAGAAAGTCCTGACGAATGCCGGACTCAGATATGTACGGGACATTCATGATGTGAAAAATGCGCCCGCCAGCATGCTGTTTACACTGACCCACGCCGAATGGGATAAACAATAATGTTCGTTTTTGTTGGCTGGCATATAAAGAGTTATCAAAAAAAGTTATCAAAAATCTCAATTTCAGGCCGAAAAGTTATCTCATTCTGAGCCGGCCCTTCACGCTGAACGTGCAGTGTGATGCCAGTCGGCCACGCTTCAATACCCCGGTAACCGCCGCTTAACCGGCTGAGACTTCACAATCGCGCTGTTGGTTTCTGCCTTATCGGTGATGCGATCCAGAATAAAATCCAGATGCTCGATGGAACGCAGATGCAGGCGTGCGATAAAGCAGTCGTCGCCCGTCACTTTGTCGCATTCGGCCAGTTCAGGAATGGATTCCAGCAGCTTCTGCACCTCATGCAGTTTTCCCGGTAGCGGCTTGATGCGGACGATGGCCTGCAGCGAGTAGCCCAGCGCGTGCGCATCCACCTCGACGGTAAAAGCACAAATTACACCGCGATCTTCCAGACGTCGCAGCCGTTCGGCCGCGGCGGGAGCGGAAAGGCCGATCTGTTCAGCCAGCGCTTTAATCGGCGTCCGGGCATCGGTCTGTAACAGCGCGAGCAGGCGGCGATCGATATCATCCAGGGCCATCAGTTTTTCTCCGTTTTTACCTTTTTAACACAGGTATTTTTGCATAAGTGCCTTGTTTATCGCAGGTGAATTTGTCGAAGTTGCGGGTAAATTATTGACCACGCGATCCGACACATTTGGGAAATCTGATGAACAACACGACACGCGGCACGCTGGAGATGACGGCGGCGATGATCATTTCCGGCACCATCGGCTGGCTGGTGACGCTTTCCGGCAGGCCGGTAACCGAAGTGGTATTCTGGCGCTGTCTGTTTGGCGCACTGACCCTGCTGCCCGTCTGTGCAGCAATGGGGCTGCTGCGGCACGGGCGGATCTCCCGGCGTCAGCTCCTGCTGGCGGCACTCGGCGGGGTGGCTATCGTGGTTAACTGGTTACTACTGTTTGCCGCCTATTCACGCGCATCCATCTCTATAGCGACGGCCGTGTATAACACCCAGCCGTTTATGCTGGTGGGACTGGGCGCGCTGTTTTTGCACGAACGCCTGACGCGGGCGAAGCTGGGCTGGCTGCTGCTGTCATTTGCCGGGTTACTGCTGATTGTGCAGGCGCGGCCTGATGTCGCCGTCAGCGGCAGCGATTATCTGCTGGGGATTTTGCTGGCGTTGGGGGCGGCATTTTTCTATGCCCTGGCGGCGCTTATCACTAAAAAACTCAGTGGAATGCCGCCGCATTTAATTGCGCTGGTACAGGTGCTGGTAGGAACGGTGCTGTTGCTGCCGTTTGCGCTGCAAAGCCACGATGCCATTGCGCCCGCCAGCTGGTCGCTGCTGATGACACTGGGCGTCGTGCATACCGGATTAATGTATATCCTGCTGTACGGCGCGATCCAGCGCCTGCCAACTCACCTTACCGGCGCGCTTTCATTTATCTACCCGGTGGTGGCGTTTATCGTGGATGCCGTGGCTTTTGGGCATCGATTACATCCGTTGCAGGTGGCGGGGACCGCCGCTATTTTGCTGGCGGCAGCCGGGATGATGCGTGTTAAGCGGCTGCCAGCGCAGCCGTGTGCGGTTAATAATTAGGCAGGGGGGCTGGCTGGCCCCCGGTATCGCTTTCCGCGTTAGTCGTAGTCGTTCGAGTGCGGATGCCCGCGTGTGATGAAGCAGGTGCGTCAGCCCGACACCGAGGCAAAATAAATTCCCTTTTCCAGCAACCGCTTTACAAAAACCATCTGTTTCTGACCTTGATCAAAGCGGTAAAACAATATTACTGTATTTATATACAGTAATCGTTTGAGATCGTAACCATGAAGTTTTATCAGCCCGCAGAAATCCGCGCCATTCTGCACCTGCCGTTGTTTATCAGCCGGGTGCCCTGTGGTTTTCCATCGCCTGCGCAGGACTATATTGAGCAGCGCATCGACCTCAATGACCTGCTGGTGAGCCACCCCAGCTCAACCTACTTTATCAAGGTCAGCGGCGATTCGATGATTGAAGGTGGAATTGGCGAGGGCGACATGCTGGTGGTGGACAGTTCGCAGAAGGCGGAACACGGCGATATCGTGGTGGCGGCGCTGGACGGCGAATTCACCGTCAAGCAGCTGATGCTGCGGCCTTATCTGCACCTGCGGCCGATGAACTCCGCCTATTCGATTATGCCGATTCCCGATGCCGATCAGTTCGACATCTTCGGCGTGGTGAAACACGTGATTAAAACGCTGGGTAAGTGATGTTTGCCCTCGTGGATGTGAACTCATTCTACGCTTCGTGCGAAACGGTGTTCAGGCCGGACCTGAAGGGTAAACCCGTCTGCGTGTTAAGCAACAACGACGGCTGCGTGATTGCCCGCTCGGCGGAGGCAAAGGCGGTCGGCGTAAAAATGGGCGAACCCTATTTTAAAATCAAAGACCATCTGCGGCAGCACCGGGTGAACGTATTCAGCTCAAACTATGCGCTTTACGCCGATATGAGTCTCCGGGTGATGACCACGCTGGAGGCGATCGCTCCGGCGGTCGAGGAGTACTCGATCGATGAGGCGTTTATCGATCTGACCGGCGTACGCAACTGCCGGGTGCTGGAAGAATTCGGGCACGAGATCCGTGAAACGGTGAAGCGTGATACGCACCTGACCGTGGGCGTGGGGATTGCCCAGACCAAAACGCTGGCCAAGCTGGCCAACTACGCGGCTAAAACGTGGACCCAGACCGGCGGCGTGCTGGATCTGTCGAACGTGGATCGCCAGCGCAAGCTGATGGCGCTGGTGCCGGTGGAAGAGGTGTGGGGTGTGGGTCGGCGAATTAGCAAGAAGCTGAATGCCATGGGGATTATCACCGCCAAAGATCTGTCGGAACAGAGCACGTGGATTATCCGCAAGCACTTTAACGTGGTGCTGGAACGCACGGTGCGAGAACTGCGCGGTGAACCGTGCCTGGCGCTGGAGGAACAGGCACCGAACAAGCAGCAGATCCTCTGCTCGCGTTCGTTTTCCTCGCGGATCGTTGACTATGCCGATATGCGTGAAGCGGTGTGTAACTATGCGGTGCGCGCGGCGGAAAAGCTGCGGGCAGAAAAGCAGTACTGTCGGCAGATTGCGGTGTTTATTCGCACCAGTCCGCATACGGTGAATGAACCGTTTTACGGCAATCAGGCGATGAGTATGCTGCTGACGCCGTCCAATGATACCCGGGATATTATTCGTGCCGCGATGCATGCACTCGATCGCATCTGGCGCGACGGGCACCGATATATGAAGGCCGGGGTGATGCTCGGCGACTTTTTCAGCCACGGCGTTTCGCAGCTTAATCTGTTCGATGATTTCAAACCGCAGCAGAACAGCGAGGCACTGATGCAGGTGATCGACCGCGTGAACCAGAGTGGCAGGGGCACGCTGTGGTTTGCCGGGCAGGGGATTCAGAAACCCTGGGCGATGAAGCGCGAAATGCTGTCACCGGCTTATACCACCCGCTATCAGGACCTGCCGCTGGCGAAGTAATCCGCCGGGGGATATGTGCACTTTTTTCGATAGGCGTTGCTCCTGTGTAGTGCAATGGCCTGCCGTTTCATCCCATCCCGGTTCCGGCGATGGCCTGTTTATCCGGGCTCGCAGTTTGGCATACTCATTGCATATTGATATATCAGTATATCAAAACACACAGTGAGGTCGTCATGTCAGTTCTTAAAACAGTGGTTGCGGGCATCATCGTAGTGGCAGGTTTGTCTTCTCAGGCGGTTATGGCAAAGGAGTGGAAGGAGATCCGCATCGCGACCGAGGGAACGTACAAACCGTTTAGCTATATTGCCGACGGAAAACTGACGGGGTTTGACGTCGATATCGCCAATGCGCTGTGCGAAAAAATGCAGGCGAAATGCACAATAGTGTCGCAGGAGTGGGATGGGATGATCCCGGGCCTGATGTCGGGAAAATATGACGCCACCGTGGCCAGTATGTCGATTACGCCAGAGCGACAGAAGAAAATTGACTTCACCGATAAATACTATGCAACGCCGGCCCGCTTCATCGCGGTGAAAGAGAGTGAGATTAAAGAAACAACGCCGGAATCACTGAAAGGCATCACGGTTGGTGTGCAGGGTTCGACCTCGCAGGCCTCGTATCTGGAGGACAACTTCAAGGGTACGGAGGTCAAAATGTACAAGACGGTTGACGATGCCAATATGGACCTCGCAAACGGACGCATCGACCTGGTGTTCTCCGATGCGGCGATCCTCGCCGACTGGATGAAATCTGCCGACGGCGCATGCTGCAAATTTGTCGGCGGTGACGTGCGTGATGAAAAATACTTTGGCGTGGGGAAAGGGATTGGCGTGCGTAAATCCGACCCGGACCTGCGCGATCGGTTTAACGCCGCGATCAAGGCGATTATCGCCGACGGTACTTATGACCGTATCAATAAAAAGTATTTCGATTTCTCCATCCAGTAACGCCGCGTGTCGCCTGAAGGTAATGTATGAGTGAATACCTGACGTATCTGTCATTCGGTAATGGAGGATGGGCTAAGCCCATCCTTTCCGGCGCGCTGCTGACGATTGAACTGGCCGTGGCAACACTGCCGTTTGGTCTGGCGGCGGGGCTTCTTCTGGCGAGCGGTATGCTCAGCCAGAAAGCGTGGCTCCGGCGGTTTTGTGTGGCGTACGGCACGGTATTCCGTGCCCTGCCGGAGCTGCTGACCATTTTTATTATTTACTATGGCTCGCAGATGGCCATTAAAGCCGCCTGCGACTTCCTCGGCTGGCAAACGCCGCAGATCAACGGCTTTATGGCCGGGCTAATCGCGCTTGGCGTGGTCTTTGCGGCGTTTTCATGTGAGATCTTTTATACCGCACTGCGCACGATTCCGCAGGGGCAGTATGAAGCGTCTTACGCACTCGGGCTGTCGCCGAAAACCCGCTATTTCCGCGTAACGCTGCCGCAGGTATGGCGGATCGCGCTGCCGGGGCTGGGTAATGTCTGGCTGGTGCTGCTGAAAGATACCTCGCTGGTGTCGGTGATTGCGCTGTCCGATCTGATGCGGCAAACCTACGTAGCGGTCAATTCGACAAAAGAGCCGTTCTTTTTCTACGCGCTGGCCTGCGCCGTCTATCTGATCTTTTCATCCATCTCCGGGCTGATCCTCAGCTGGCTTGAGCGCCGGGCCAACCGGTACTACGCGAGGGGCTAAGCATGTTCACACTTTTACAGGAATATGGCCCACGCATGATGGCGGGCCTGGGCCTGACCTTCCAGATTGTGCTGACGTCGATTCTGGCCGGTGCGGCGATCTCGGTTGCGATCCTGATGCTGCGGATGTCCGGCTCGGCGGTGCTGAGAAGCTTTGCTTCCGTCTATATCACCTTTTTTCGCGGCACGCCGCTGCTGGCGCAGACGTTTCTGGTTTATTACGGTGCCGGCCAGTTCCGCCACGAACTCCAGGAGCTGGGAGTGTGGTGGTTTTTCCGAGAGGCCTACTGGTGCACCGTTTTCACCTTCACGCTGAACACCGCCGCCTATCAGGCGGAAATCTGGCGCGGCGCAATCCAGTCCGTGCCGGGCGGCCAGCGAGAAGCTATCCATGCGCTGGGTATGACGCGAACCGCTGGTTTTCTGAAGATTATTTTACCGCAGGCGGCCATCGTGGCACTACGCCCGCTGGGCAATGAAGCGGTGCTGATGATGAAGTCGTCGGCCATTGCCAGCACCATCACCGTGATGGAGGTGATGGGCACCACGGCGCTGGCGTTTTCGCGCTCGTTCGATTTTCAGGTCTATTTGTGGGCGGCGGTGATCTACCTGGTTATCGTTGAAATCATTCGTCGCCTGGTTCTGGTTATCAGCCACCGCCTGACCCGGCATAGCGTCGGGCCCTGACGGTTTGGAGAAGAACATGCTTAATAACGAACAACATAAACTGATCGTGCAGTTTCACGGCGTCAACAAGTGGTACGGCGACTATGCCGCGCTGCGCGATATTGAACTGACGGTGAGAAAAGGGGAGATCGTGGTCGTGTGCGGTCCGTCCGGCAGCGGAAAATCCACGCTGATCCGCTGCGTGAATGGTCTGGAAAAATATCAGCAGGGTAAGCTGGTGGTCAACGGCACCGATTTAGGAGTAACACGGGCGGGAGACGACAAGGTGCGCCGTGAAACCGGTATGGTGTTCCAGAACTTCAACCTCTTTCCGCATCTGACCGCGCTGGAAAACTGCATGCTGGCACCGCAGTCGGTGCTGCGGCTGGCAAAATCAGCATCGCGCGAACGCGCCGAGCAGTTTCTGACCAAAGTCGGGCTGTCGCACAAAATGAGCCACTATCCCAGCCAGCTTTCGGGCGGTCAGCAGCAGCGCGTAGCCATTGCCCGCGCCCTGTGTATGTCGCCGCAGGTACTGTTGCTGGATGAGCCCACGTCGGCGTTAGATCCGGAAATGGTGAAAGAAGTGCTGGACGTGATTTTATCGCTGGCGGAAAGCGGCATTACCATGATGTGCGTGACCCATGAAATGGATTTTGCCCGTAAGGCCGCAGACCGGGTGGTGTTTATGGATCAGGGGCAAATCGTCGAAATTAATACGCCGGATGCCTTTTTTACGCATCCCGCATCCGAACGTGCCCGTCAGTTTATTGGGCAGATTTCGCATTAATAATAAAGAGGCGCTGGCCTCTTTATTATCCCAGTAAATGTTGTAGCCCCTGTTTTGTTTCAAGCTGAGATAATAATGCATCGTCTTTTTCAAAATAATGGCGATGTTTATCCAGCAGAATCATTAAACTGTCGTAAACTTCGAGATTAATTGTCATTAATTCCGCAGCTGACTCTTCATCACCGCGACGAATCGCCTGGTACAGCGCTTCGTGCTCCTGAATAACCGCCTCATAATGCTGCTCAACGGAAAAGGCTAAGCGGCGAACCCGGTCAAGATGGCCGGTTCCGCCGTGCAGCGTCAGCCATATTTCGGGCATATTGGCACATTTCGCAATCAGCTTGTGGAACTCATCGTCCAGTGCGAAAAAATAGCTGGTGTTGGCATTCGCGGCGGCAAAACGCTGGCGATTAATGATTTCGTCAAACTCAATCGCATAATCCGGGCGGTAAAAACGGGCGGCAAGCCTGGCGATGCGCGGTTCCAGCGACTCCCGCAGGAACTGACCATCCAGCAGTAGTTTGATATCAATCGGGCTGACGATAGTGCCCTGATTGGGGCGAACGATAATCAAATTCTGTGCGGCGAGCGAAAGCAGCGCTTCACGCACCGGCGTGCGCGACAGCCCCAGCTGGGCCGCGATCTCTTTCTCCTGAATCACCTCACCGGGAGGTAAACGCATGGCGATGATCGCATCGCGCATCAGGGTGAAGATCTGCATGGTTTTCGGTAACCGGTGGTCAAGCATCTCTGCTGAGAACAGAAAACCCATTGATATACCTCGTAAACTTTCGGACGAATGAAGCGTAGATTTGTCAGGCAATATATCACGAAAGCCTTTGGGCGTAAGCCTCTTTGAAGCGATGGGTTGAGTTAACGCGTTGTTTAGAATCGCTTCTTCTTATGCCTTCCTTGTTCTGCCATGCTGTTTTCTTATATCAGATGAATTTATGCACTCTTTTACTCGCGATCTGTTTATTAAATATATCTGATATGCCAATATATCACGTAATTAATCACAAACGGTAAATGGCATGGCAGAGAATATTTCACCGGCCGCGGAAGCGACCAATGCACTGACCGCGCGGCAAAGCAATATTGACTGTCACTTTGCTGCCGCTGTACTTCAGGAGCACTACGGTATTCGCGGTGAGGTCACTAAACTGCGTAGCGAAAGAGATCAAAACTTTCTGGTTCAGTGCGCAGAAGGGGAGAAATTCACCCTGAAATTCGCCCATCCCGGAGAGGAACGGCAGGTCAGCCATTTCCAGACCGCGCTGATGTGCCATATCAACCAGCGCCAACCTGAGCTGCCCATTCAGCAGGTCAAAGCGAGTATTGACGGCCGGTTCGAGCTGTATATCGACTGCCTGGGGCAAATGCGCACCGTCAGAGTGGTCAGCTACCTGGAAGGGCAACTAATGGCCCATTCGCCGGCCACGGAAATGCAGAAAGTTAACCTGGGCCGCATGGCGGGGCGGGTAACCCGTGCGCTCAGCGATTTCAGCCATCCGGGGATGCTGCATGTCCTGCTGTGGGATGCGCAGAATGCCTCCTCACTGCGGGAATATATGCCGGAAAACGACGGCTCTGCGCGGCAGGCGATGCTGGCGCTGTGCCTTGAACGTTTCGAAACCCGCGTCAAACCACGGCTGCCTGCGCTGAGAAAAAGCGTGGTGCATAACGATATGAACGGCGACAACGTGCTGGTCGATGCGCAAAACAGCGATCGGATCGCGGCTATCCTGGATTTTGGTGATGCCGTCTACACCGCGATTGCTATCGATGCGGCCGTTGGCGCGTCCTACCAGATGGGCACCGGTGATGATTTGCTGACCGGCGCGCTGGCCTATCTGCGCGGCTACGTCAGTGAGGTACCGCTGAAGGATGAGGAAATCGATATCATGTTTGATTTGTTCCTCACCCGCATGTTTGTACGCATCGTGATCACCGAATGGCGCGCCCGCCAGTTTCCGGAAAACCGGGACTACATTCTCAGAAATACTGCGATGAGCTGGCTACAGCTGGAACAGCTGCTGGCTCTGCCGTCAGAAACAACCCGATCGCTTATTCAATCAGCCTGTAAGGAATAACTATGTCCTCGTCTTTTTCCGCTACGGCGGGTATGCAGAACGGCTTCGATATTGCCCGGTTAGATGAACTGAACGCCCGCGAACGCGGCATCGTTTCCCGTCGCGAATCACTGCTGGGGCCATCCTACAAGCTAATGTATGAACATCCTGTGGAGTTCGTGCGCGGTGAGGGGGTGTTCCTTTACGACGCGGAGGATAATGCCTACCTCGACTGCTACAACAATGTGCCTTCGGTAGGCCACTGCAACCCCGCCGTGGTGCAGGCGGTATCCAGCCAGATCGCCACGCTGAATACGCACACCCGCTATATGAGTGAAAATATCCTCAACTATTCCGAACAGCTGCTGGGTACGTTTGAGCCCGAGCTGGGCCATGTGATGTATACCTGCACGGGGAGCGAAGCGGTGGATCTCGCGCTGCGCATCGCCAAATTCTATACCGGCGGCAGCGGCATTATCGTCACCGACTATGCCTACCACGGTATCACCACCACGGTGGCGGCGATCTCAACCACCATGGGGCAGCACGTCCCCGTCGATCAGCACGTCAGAACCGTTCGCGCACCGGACAGCTATCGGGCCGGAGACGGCGTGGATGTGGGGCAGCGTCTGGCCGATGACATTGAAGCGGCGATTGCGGATATGCAGCGCCACGGGATTACCTTCGCCGGGTTTATTGCCGACAGTATTTTCTCCACCGATGGCCTGCTGACCACGCCCACCGGCTTTTTGCAAAAGGCGATCGAGGTCGTGCACCGGCACGGTGGCGTTTACATTGCGGACGAAGTGCAGCCGGGATTTGGCCGTACCGGTTCGCACATGTGGGGGTATCAGCGGCACGCGATTCATCCCGATCTGGTGGTGATGGGCAAACCGATGGGCAACGGCCTGCCGATCGCTGCCGTGGTGGCCAAACCCGCTCTGCTGGCCGACTTTGGCCGGAAAATCCGCTACTTCAATACGTTTGCCGGGAATCCGGTATGCATTGCCGCCGCACAGGCCGTACTGAATGAGATCCAGAATAAAAATCTGCTGGAGAACTCCCGTCATCTGGGCGATTTCCTGCTGAACGGGTTCCGTACTATCGCCGAAAAATACCCGCAGATAGGGGATGTGCGCGGTGCGGGCCTTTATCACGCCATTGAGTTTGTCAAAGATCCCGACGGCAAACAGCCGGACGGTGAACTGACCCGGAAGGTGGTGAGTGAGCTGCGCGAGCGGCGCATCCTGATCAGCACCACCGGCAAGGGGGAAAACAGCCTGAAGATTCGCCCGTTGCTGACCTTTACGCAGCAGAACGCCGAGCTGCTGCTCAATCAGTTTGAAGACACGCTCAAGTCGGTTATCGGTTAAGGAACCTATCGTGGCACTCCGTCATTTCTTGATTGTTATTGTGGTCGTTACGATCTGGGCGTTTAACGTGGTGGCGATCAAACTTGGCGTGACGGAGCTGCCGCCGCTGCTGATGACCCTGCTGCGCTTTGTGGTGGTGGCGGTAGTGGTCGTGCCCTTTGCCAGAATCACGCGGCAGCAGTTCAGGGTACTGGTCTTACTGGCTTTTACCTTTGGCTTTATGCATTTCTCACTGCTGTTTGTCGGCACGCGCTACGCCGATGCCGGAACGGCGGCGATTGTGGTCCAGCTGGGAACGCCGTTCGCCATGATCATGGCGGCGGTGGTGCTGAAGGAAAAGCTCAGCGTAATTGAGGTGCTGGGGATTGGGCTGTCGCTGTCGGGCGTGTTTTTCCTGGCGGGTAGCCCGTCATCGGCATCCATGCTGGCACTGGCTTTACTGCTGATCAGCGCGCTGGGCTGGGCGCTCACCAATATCATCGTAAAATGCTCGGTGCCGATCCATCCGCTAACCATGGCCGGCTGGCTGTCACTGCTTGCCATTCCTCTGGTTGCAGCGGCTTCAGCCGTGTTTGAAACCGGGCAGCTGGCCGCCGTTGAACATGCGTCATGGAAGGGCTGGCTCGGGGTGTTTTACAGCGCCATCGGCTCGTCCGTGATTGCCTATTCCCTGTGGTACTGGCTGCTGAAGCAATATCCGGTGAATAAGGTGATGCCGTATTCACTGCTCAGCCCGGTTTTTGCCATCTTTTTTGGTGCCGTCCTGCTCGGCGATAGCCTTAATCCGTGGAAGATAACAGGCGCATCGCTGATTGTGGGAGGGACGCTGCTGGCACTGGTTAACCCTCTGGCGTTATTTAAAAGGTATCAGACTGAATAACCCGTGATAGCACAATGTGATCTGTATCTTAACTAACGGATAAACTCTCTGATTTTATTGGTTTTAACTAAGTCTATGGACTGGCTGGAAATTTGTTTTACTGAATGTAGATAGCTACCGTAGTGGCGTAGAAGAGTTATATTTTTCAGCATGATGACAGATCCCTTCGGGTTGATTTGTCTTAATACGCCATGCACATTTATTTCCTGTTATGGGCTTTCCAATACCTCATCCAGGATAAATTCACTATGCAATTTATTTCCGCAAAAATCATTCATGACCTGCTGGAATGGGAGGGCGTCATCAACGCCATTCACTCGGCGCATCTGGGGGCTCGCCATACCGGGGAAGGCTTTTTCCTCGGTGATGCCGCTTATGGCCTGCTTAGCCGGGGCGTTATTCTGCCCGGTCGCGGTGCCGGATTAAAAATCGCCTCAATTTATCCGGCTAACGCACAGGCAAAACCGCCACGCGCGGCGGAGGATGCCGCTTTTGTGGTGATAGACGAAGAGACAAAAGCGATCTCTGCCGTGCTTGATGGCCCGGCGATTACCCGCTGGAAAACGGCGGCGGATTCGGTGGCGGCCGCCCGTATACTGAGCCGTGAAGATAGCGCCACACTGCTGGTGCTGGGGGCCGGACCGGTGGCAACGGCGCTGGTCGATGCCTATTTGCATATCCGACCGTCCATTCGCACCGTGCTGCTGTGGAACCGCACGGCTGAAAAGCTGGCTGCGACGCTGGCCGCGCTGAGAGAGAAGGGGATTGAAGCGGAAATTGTGCAGGATCTTAGCGCAGCGGTAGGCCGCGCGGACATTATCACCGCGGCCACCAGCTCGGCGTTACCGCTGATTTTGGGGAAAGATGTGCAGCCCGGTACGCATATCGATCTGCTGGGTGGCTATCGCCCGGATATGCAGGAAGCAGACGGCGAAGCGGTGGCAAAAGCGCGGGTATTTGTCGACGATCGAACCAACGCCGCGATGTCAGGCGATCTTCATATTCCACTGCGGTTGGGCATGATTACGGAACAGCATATCGAGGCCGATCTCTATGAAATTTGCCAGAACACGAGCTTCTGCCGGCAGCAGCAGGATATTACGCTGTATAAGAATGCGGGCGGCGCGCACCTGGACCTGATGGTCAGCCTGCTGGTGATCGATCGTTTAAACCGGTAATCCGTAGCGTAGAGACGTTATGATTCACCCGGTGGTTATTTTTACTGGCGCTTATCGGGTGGATGCCGGTTAGTGGCCCGCCGATCTAATGACGGCGGGGTCGATGCAGGATCTCTCCCAGCATCCCCGGCAGGCAGGCGCCAACGATCACCAAAAATCCCATCAATGGCCCCCCAATCAGCAACAGGGCACAAAATAGTACGGCGTTCATGTCTGTCCTTTCGTTGTTTTTTCTTCTTTCAGGAACGTAAATAGCGTGGCTATGCTGCACCTAAAGTGTCGATTATGCATTGATCGGAATCACAATTTCGCAGGGCTAAAATGTGGCAAGGCTGGCTACTGGCCGATTGCGTTTCAGGGAAAATATTTCGGGCTACGAGGCGTGATTAAAAAGGGAAGAAAGCATAAGAATTGTTTCAGGAGAAATTAGGCAGTGTATGTTATAACAGTTAATATTTACTTATATTTACGCAAAAAAAAAGCCCGCCAAGAGCTTTAATGCGGGCCAACACCAGGGAAATCGATTAATTTTAATGATAGGAGTATTCTCAGTTATTGCCAGGCAAAAACGCGTTATTTGCGAGCGAAATCAAAAAAAATGTTGGATCACCCTTTCCCACATTAATACTCTTCAGAAATCAGCCACTGGTCCGCTTCCTCAAACATTTCTTCGATGATACGCAGCAGCGTGGATTTATCGGCTTTACTGGCGTCGCTTTTTACGCCGTTGGCCTGCATCGGTTTCACTTTGACCTGCGCATCAGGGAAAACCCGCTGAACGCGTTTTTCCAGTTCTTCCAGTATCAGCTGCTCTGCGTTCGCCAGTCCCGCCACGTTGCGCTTGTCATAAATCAGTTCAACAAACATTCTACTTTCGCTCCCTTTAAATTTATCTGTATAAAAATACAGGTATATGAGAGCGGGTTCAAACACTATTTCGTCGGGTGAACGGGTGCTCGCCCCGCATGCTGGCTGGTCTCAGCCAAATCTGCCGCGCGGTGAGCACGTTTTCACCGAATCACTGACTCAGCGGTGCCGATCCGATCGTCGTATGGCCAGAAATCGCCAGTGCGGCATCGCTGCCGTTAACGTTAAGCTCGGCCCGTGCGCCCAGCGGGAGCGTAACGGTATCGTGACCGTGGCCGAAGTCCAGGCCGGTTACCAGCGGCAGTCCGCTGCGCTGCGCTATAAGCTCCCATACGCTGCTGAAATCGTAACCGTTATCGTAGTCAGAAAGCGTGTTGCCGGTAAAACTGCCGGTCACAATGGCTTTCTGCCGCGCCAGAATACCGCTTTCCAACAGCTGTAGCAGCATGCGTTCAACGCGGAATGGATGCTCATTAACATCCTCGATCACCAGAATTCCGTCGCGGATATCCGGCAGCCAGGGAGTGCCGATCAGCGAGGCGATCATCGCCAGATTCCCCCCCCAGAGCGTGCCCGACGTGCTGAGCTGCTGTGGCGTGGTCTGCCAGCGCAGGGTGAACTGCGTAGAGGTCAGCGCCAGCCAGAAGTTGTCGAGGGTGAAATCAGAGAGCGTTTCCGTACCAAAATTTCCTGTCAGCATGGGGCCGCTAAAGCTCTGCAATCCGGCCTGAGCCAGCAGGGCAAGCTGTATGGCGGTGAAATCACTGTGCCCACACAGCGCAACGGGCCTGCCACAAAGGCGGTCCGCCAGGCTTTTATAGTCAAGATTTGGCAGCAGGCGGCTGGCACCATAGCCGCCGCGTACGGCCAGCACAATGTCCGGCAGTGTTTCCAGCCGCGCAAGATCGTTAACGTCGGCCAGCCGCTGGCTGTCGCTACCGGCAAAACGCTGTTCGCGTCTGCTGATAATGTCGGTATGGGTCACCCGATGTCCGTCTGCACGCAGGCGGTCAATACCGCGCTGTGCGGCATCCGGATTGTGGCAAAAGCCAGAAGGGGCGATCAGATGAATATTTCGTGGAGACACGGTCATAATACGTACTTATCTCATCCGGATAGTGGTTTAACCGACGTTTATCAACAATTTTGACAGCATGTACGGCAATAAAAAGTGTGCTCTGCCGCAGGCTGGTGAAAATTTATACGCCGGTAAGTGAATTATTTTTGTACACTCGCTGTCGAATTCTTTCGATGATGACGAAAAGCCGTAGTGATGTCATCAGCCGCAGCCAGCAAATTAAGAATTACGGCAATTTTCTGCTAACCGGCAAGTCGTATGATAGGCGCGACGCCAGGCCCAGAGGATAAACAAGCGTGCATAAATGCGTGAAATTAGCAGCCATGATGGCTGCACTACTGCTGGCAGGTTGCGCCAGCGAACCCGCAAAGAAGATCGTTCATCAGCCGGATACCCCGCTGACGTCAGCACCGCCACAGAAAGTGGCACAGGCCTGGTCACTCTTTACTGAAAACGCCGCCCGTAGCTACGGGGTCGATCAGAAACTGGTGGATGCCATTATTGCCGTGGAGTCCGGCGGCAATCCAACGGTGGTCAGCAAGTCTAATGCCGTTGGCCTGATGCAGATTAAAGCCTCCACTGCCGGGCGCGAAGTGTATCGTGCACAGGGCCGCCACGGGCAGCCGAGCAAAAGTGAACTGCGCGATCCGGTCAAAAATATCGATATCGGCACGGCCTATCTGCGTATCTTACAGCAACAGCAGTTGGCCGGTATCCGCAATCCTGAGACCCTGCGCTACGCAACTATCGTTTCCTATGCTAACGGTGCCGGTGCGCTACTGCGGACTTTCTCGCGGGATCGCAATCGGGCGATTGCGATGATTAATGCCATGAGCCCGGATGAGTTTTATCAGCACGTGCAGAACAATCACCCGGCGGCGCAGGCTCCGCGCTATTTATGGAAGGTGACAACCGCCTATCGTACGATTTAAGCCGTCAACCGATGTTGATAAGTACCAAAAAAAATTGCTGAAAAAGTTTGTCCTTAAATCACAGACTTAGAATCCTCTCCTATACTTAGTGCAGTTTTAATCGTGCCAGTTTGATAACGGTAATCATTAAGGGGGAGTAAATGGGTATTCTGTCATGGATCATTTTTGGATTGATCGCCGGTATTATCGCCAAGTGGATTATGCCAGGTAAGGACGGTGGCGGCTTTATCATTACCGTGGTGCTGGGGGTTGTCGGTGCGGTTGTCGGCGGCTGGATCAGTACCTTCTTTGGTTTTGGTAAGGTTGACGGGTTTAATTTCGGCAGCTTTGTGGTTGCGGTGATCGGCGCGATTGTGGTGCTGTGGATTTATCGCAAGGTACGTAGCTGATACGAATGGGGCCTGCGGGCTGGTTTCGTTGAGAATTGTGGAGCCACTCTCTGTTAAGGAGGGTGGCTTTTTTATTGGTGGCGTGGATGCTTGCATTGGTGCATTGGTGCATTGGTGCATTGGTGCATTGGTGACAGCGGTGCAGGGGGGAAGCGGTGACAGCGTTGTCAGAGGTGTCAGGGAGTCAGCCTGTGCGGCGGCCGGGCGGTCCTCGCGCCGCGTGTTGCGCGGTGCCCTCGGTTACAGCATCTGGCCGGTCGGACCGGCGGAGACGGTACATCCTTGTACCGACCCCGCCTGACGCCAGCGTCCTGCTGGCGTCTCCTGGCCAGTTGCTTTCACCTCGGCGCTGCGGATTACCCGTCCGTCGCACAGGCTGACTCCCTTTCGGCTATGCGTGTCGCTGCCTGATCTGAATGGGTCGATTTCTTGAAGGTAACGCTGAAGTTACGAAGCGGACTGGCGGATTTCCCGTTTGGGCATCCACAGCGCTGAACGGAGAGAGGAAGGCCGGATTCGGCCGCATGGATGCGGACGAAAAGTGCAGCCGGGGCAGGACGCCCCGTCTGCACTGGTCCGAAAGGCTGACGAAAGAAGTGAAGGCACCACAACGCGGCGCGAGGACCGCCCATTAGGGAAAACCACCAGTCAGCGTTGCCATCGGTTGTTGCCATCGGCCATGCAGGCAATAAATCACCAATCAGCACGGTCACCGTACACGTAACGAATCACCGATTCAGCCAAACGATCTGAGCCAGCGCACCCGAGCGCGCTGGCTCAAACTGGGATTAGAAATCATACCCCACGGTCGCCACCACCGAACGCTCCGCGCCCCAGTAGCAGTAACCATAACCGTAGCAGGCCGCCACATAGTCACGTCCGGTCAGGTTATTGGCATTCACCTGCACAAATGCACCTTTCAGGCTGCTGTTCCATGCGCCCAGATCCGCACGAACCGATGCATCAAACAGCGTTACCGACGGCAGACGCACGGTATTGGCATTGTCAGCCCACTGCTTACCGATATAGCGCACACCCGCACCGGCACTCAGACCATAGTCAAACTTGTAGTTAGCCCAGGCAGATGCAGTCGCATTAGGGGAAACGTACGGCGTATGACCGTTGATAGACTCACCGGTCGAAGCATCAATCGCTTCTTTATAACGAACGCGGCTCAGTGTGTAGTTAGCGATGGTGCTCAGGCGCGGCGTCAGCTGATTACGCGCTTCCAGTTCCAGACCGCGCGAGTTGACCTTGCCAGCCGGGTCGTAATAGCCACCCTGCACGTTACGACTGCCGACGTTTTTCTGCGTCAGATCGTACACCGCCACGGAGTAGAGATCGGACGTTCCCACTGGCTGGAACTTCACACCGGCCTCATACTGCTCGGCGGTGGTAGGTGTCAGCAGATTGCCGTCAGCACCGGTCAGCGACTGCGGCGTAATGGCCTGGCTGTAGCTGACGTACGGTGACACACCGTTGTCAAAGGCGTACAGCAGACCGGCGCGTCCGCTCACGTGGTCATCCTGGCGACGATTATCGTTACCGAGGTCGATATTATTGATTTTCGACACGATGCGGTCATAGCGGCCGGACACGTCGAAATGTACGCGGTCCCACTTCATCTCATCCTGCAAATACATCCCGGTCTGATAGTACTGGCGCTCGGAGTGAACAAAGTTATAGTTCGGACGCACACCGATGGTTTGACCCGTTGCCGTATTCAGCTGTGAGCCATAGCCGCTGGCGTCGTGCAGATCGTTTTTGTACTGATGATATTCCACGCCCAGCACCACTTTATGCTCAATATCAGCGGTCGCGAAATCGGCTTCCAGCTGGTTGTCGATGGCGAAAGCATCCAGCGAAGAGCGGGAACCGGAGTAGTAGCGATTCATAATATCGCTGTCGGCAGAAACCCAGCCAATCTGGTAGATCTGGTCCAGGTCGACGTTGGAATGGCTGTAGCTGGCGGTAGAGCGAACGGCCCAGGTATCGTTGAAGCGATGGGCGAATTCGTAGCTGTAGATCTGCTCGTGGCGCTTGAAGCGGTCAAGGTCGGAATCGCCGTCGTAGAAACCGGTACTCAGCTTCTTGCCGTTGTGCTCGTAAATGCTGCCATCACCCGGTACGGAACCGTGGTAGCCGCCGGACGGATCTTTTTGCAGATAGGCTTTTACCAACAGCGACGTGTACTCATCAGGCTGCCACAACAGGGAAGGGGAGATCGCGTATTTCTCTTCGCGGGTGTGGTCGTACTGCGTGTCGCTGCTGTGGGTCAGGCCGGTCAGACGGAAGGCCAGCTGGTCATTAATCGCGTTGGTGTAATCAACGGCCACGCCGGAGGTACTGTTATTTCCCACGTAGGTACGGAAATGGCCTTCTTCAGTAAACTGCGGGCGTTTAGACGTTTCCATCACCAGACCGCCCGGCACGGTTTGACCGTACAGCGCGGAGGAGGGGCCTTTAATCACGTCGATACGTTCCAGGAACCACGGGTCCACTTGCAATACGTTAAAGCTGCCCGGATCGCTCATCAGGCGCAGGCCATCGAGGAAGATGTTATCCACATCACCGCCGTGGAAACCGCGCAGTGAAACGGTGTCATAGCGGGTAGCGGCACCGCCGAAGTTGGTGAAGGCACCGGCAGTGTAGTTCAGTGCCTGGTTGACGCTCATGGCACCCTGGTCTTCCATCTGCTGGCGGGTAACAACCGAAACGGATTGCGCGGTGGTAATCAGCGGTTCATCGGTTTTGGTCGCGCCCTTGCTGCTTTTGACCGTGTAGCCTTCGGTCGGTGAAGTGGCGGATTCTTCCGGTGCGCTGGTTACCGTAATGGTGTTTTCTGCGGCAAAGACGATCCCGGGTGCGACGAGCGCGAGTGAACAGAGCAGCGCAGAACGCTTCAGGTTGAAAGCCATACTCATTGTTAAAGTCTCTTATTAGGGTTTAGAACGTGCCACCGCGTTGAGTGCGGTTTATCTGTCTGTATTGATATAGGCAGATAAATGTAAAGAGTTGTAATAATATCAATGAGAAGTATTATCTTTTCGATTAACGCTTTCAAGTGTTAATTACAGTTAATAATTGCCTGTTGTAGTTCAGTAATTAACCTGAAAATGATGGGCTTGAGGCTTGAGGCTTGAGGCTTGAGGCTTGAGGCTTGAGGCTTGAGGCTTGAGG
>NZ_JACVTS010000031.1:0-52488 GCF_016624545.1 Erwinia sp. S38
GCGCCTTTCCCCCGCGTCCATGCGGGGGAATCCTGGCTTCCTTTCTGCGTTCAGCGCTGCGGATGTCCCTCCCGGGTGCACGGCCAGCCTGCTGTTTTCTTCGGTGCTGCCTGAAAAACATCAGGATCGGTTCAGCCTTGTGTGAGCAACTGCATCCGGTCTTACTACCCGTTTGCATTTTTCTCGACCATCGCCAGCAAAATCTGATTGTACATATTTTGAATATTTGAATATTTGAATATTTGAATATTTGAATATTTGAATATTTGCTGTGTGCCAGGACCGGACTTTGTAAACGAAACTTGTTCTTACTATTCATTTGGAATTATATTAATGTGTTGTTTTCAATGCTCATATAAATAGAGGGGCTATGGGGTAAATACTGATGGCGGTTGTTAGAACATGAAAACACAATAACAAAAATTAAAATAATTATATTTTTTATCTTCTGGTAGGATGACTTGTGAGTCTAAAAACAGAACATTTACATTGTTATACTGATTAATGTAAATGATTGGGTTTTCTTTTTAATAATCTAATTGCTTATTTAATGGGAAGTGTGTAGAATTTTTATTCTACAAAGAAATGTACCCTTGTATATGGATTCTCTGTAACCTCTAATAAAATTCCATGGTTTTTTGTGATCGATGCAGTGGTAAAAGAACCTGGATGCCCGTGTTTATTAGTGGTTCCGTATGATATAACTGAATATAGGAACCTCTTCATGTTAATTTCATCCCTATAGTTCTCTGATGAGCCATGATGCGGAATCTGTATAACTCCAGTTAAACTGTAATATTTATTAAGAATACGATCTGTTTCCGTCCATGCATCATCATGAGTCTCATAGTCTCCAAAATATATACAGCCAGCATCTATCGAAAGTAATGGCATAAAGTGTTGAAAATGAAAATGAAAAGGTAACGACAACTGCATGTATTGTCTATATTTTTCATCCGAATTAGGTCCTGAATAAACAACCATTGAGTTTTCATTTTGATTTTTTGGTAGCTTATCAAATGCTTGTTTTATTTCTCTTTTTGTTTTTTTTGAATTCCATGCAGTAATGAAATCTTCCGGGAAATTAAATTCAATATTATGATTCTTTAAAAATCGCTTGAAAATTGAAGAGCGATTGCTATTGTCATAGTTTATCGGAATGAAAATCCAGTTAGGAATGCATGAATGCAATAAAGTACCGCTATTAATAACATCACCATCATCCAAAGCATCGATATTTATCTCATCTGGATCATCCCCAAACATGTGTTTTTTTACTAAAATAACTTTTGTCTGGGGTGAGGTTGATTTTATCGTTTCGACAGGGTTTATTGTTAATTTCGTATCAAATGAATTTAGATTGCCATCAGTATACATAAAATCAAGCACATGTTCATATACCTCGTATTGGGGGATGAACACTTTCTCAACTTCGAAGTTTGAAAGCAAATATTCCAATCCATTAATATGATCTCTGTGAAAATGCGATATAAATAAAGCATTAATGATGTCGTTTTCTTTAAAGTGATTTTTTATATATTTTTCGATTCTTTTTTTTCCATCGGTATCGGTTCCACAATCATATACAAACCTAAACTCATCAAACTCTTCTGTATAAAAAGCGCCTTGCCCTATCGAATGAAAAGTTCTAATCATTATAACCCCACCTTTGTGATATAAAATCGATTGCGTTGAATTTATAGTACTTATATCTCATGGAAATGCAAGTGCTATAAATTTAAATATTTTTAGTTGGTCAGTATTATTGGAAAGGCACTTAAATTAAATATATTAGCTTGAGCATGCAACTACTATGAGCCAGCAAGTTTTTATATCCGCTTTTCGCTCAAAGCCGTCAGTCAGTTCAGTAAATGACTTATTTTGATTTTGTTGTTGCAGATGTCCAAATGAAACGCAAACAGGCAGGTAAAATGCAAATGTATGGTCAGATGAGTGCACATCCCCACTCGGGGATGTCCTCATGGCTAGCATCGTTCTTTGTAACGCTCGGACCTACCCCGGCGACCACCGCCCGGTTTTAAAAACAGCGACACAGAAGCCAGAAAGGCTGGAACGGGACGTCATAGATGGGCCACATAACGGTCGCCGGGTTCAAACTTATCCTATTTCACCCGCGCCATCGCCAGTCCATCCCACCCTTTGGCCCCGACGGTTTGAACCGCCGTGGCTTCCAGCCGATCGTCGTTGCCCACCAGACTGAGAAATTCCCGCAGCCCCTGGAGATTCGGATCGGCATCTTCGGCATCGGTAATTTTCCCGCTGCGTACCACGTTGTCGCCGATGATTACCGTACCGGAGCGCGAGTATTTCAGCGCCCACTCCAGATAGATCGGGTTATTTTGCTTATCGGCATCGATAAAGATCATATCGAACGGGGCGGAACCTTCGAGGGTTGGCAGCGTATCCCGTGCGGCACCGACGAGAATAGTCACTTTGCTTTCCAGCCCGGCGCGGCGAATGTTGTGACTGGCGATTTCGGCGTGGCGCGGCTGATACTCAAGGGTGATCACTTTGCCATCCTCCGGCAGCGCGCGTGCCAGCCAGATCGTGCTGTACCCACCCAGCGTGCCGATTTCCAGAATGCGTCTGGCACCGATCATTTTGGCGAACAGATAGAGTAACTTTCCCTGATTAGGGGCCACGTCAATCGGCGGCAGTCCGGCGTTTTTGTTGGCATCCAGTGCGGCCAGCAGGGCCTCATCCTGCGGGACGAGTTGTTCAATCAGATAATTGTCGACGGTGGCCCAGCGTTGTTGATCCATTTTGCGTTTCCTGTTTTGGGGCAGAGGTAATAACTATAAGTCAGTTTTGAATAGGTGTGGTCTCTGAAAGCTGAGAGGCTGGCTTATCAGTTTGGGATTTGGTGTAGCTGTATGTTTCGCGACTGGCGTATCGGGGCTGGCCGGAACGCGGACCCGCTGTCACGTCCTTGTCCGCTCGGCCTCGCACATCCATGTGCTCGGACGGTCCGCTAATCCGTCCAGCCCCGATTGCCTCAATGCTTTGGTATCGCTGCCGGATAATCTGACATGAGATGGCAGCAACACCCATGTAGAGAGGATGACCGTTACGGGACAGGTTAGCCCTGGCTGCCGCAAGGATGCGGCAGCCAGGGCTACAGGGAGGGATTAACGGCGTCTCGGCGATCTGCCTGTAACGGTCAACCTGAGCACCTGACGGCCAGCGAATCCTCTGCTTTAGCAGCATTTCACAAACGTCATCTCCCCTTAACCGCAGTGTCACACAACCCCGGCAAAGTAACGGCCATCGGTGGCAGGAAGCAGCAATTAGCAGACAACAGCTTCCCGCCGGGTATGACGCTGTGGAGATTTTTTTAATGCTCAACTTATCCAGACATCCGACCACTTTATATCAGGCCATCGCCGCCCGGCTGGAAGATGAACTGCGCAGCCGCTATCGCTGCGGCGAATATCTGCCGTCGGAAAAACAGCTGGCCGCACACTATGAGGTCAACCGTCATACCCTGCGCCGCGCGGTGGATGAACTGGTTGATAAAGGACTGGTTCAGCGCCGTCAGGGCGTTGGCATTCTGGTGCTGATGCGCCCGTACGACTACCCGCTGCACGCACAGGCGCGGTTCAGCCAGAACCTGATGGAGCAGGGGAGCCATCCCACCAGCGAACGCCTGCTGGCCGTGTTACGCCCCTGCAACGCCGAGGTGGCCGCCGCGCTGGCCTGTAACGAGGGCGATACGGTGATCCACCTGCGCACTCTTCGCCGGGTTAACGGCGTACCGGTGTGCGTGATTAATCACTATCTGCCCGATCTGGACTGGTGGCCGCAGCTGCAAAAGTTTACCAGCGGATCGCTGCACGACTTCATCAGCCAGCAGCTGGGCGAAGATCTGACGCGCAAGCAGACGCGCATCGCCGCCCGCCGCGCACAGGCGAAAGAGAGCCGGCTGCTGGAAGTCACGCTGCATGCACCGCTGCTGTGCGTGCGCACCCTGAATACCCGTAACGGCAGCGGCGCGATGGCGGAATACTCCGTCAGCCTGACGCGTGCCGACATGATTGAACTCACGCTGGAGCATTAAATGGAAGCACATAAGGCCCGCCAGCACTGGCTCTCAGTACTGGCCCACAGCAGCCCGCAACAGCTGCTGGCGCACTGGCCATCAACGCTGCAACCGCAGTACCAACTGCTGCGCGCGCCGGAAACCGGGCTGACCCGTCTCCAGGCGCGAATGGGGGGAACCGGGCGACGCTTTATTCTCGGTGATACCACCGTCACCCGCGCGGTGGTCCAGCTGGAAAATGGCACCTGCGGCTACAGCTATATTATCGGGCGCGATAAAGCCCACGCGGAACGCTGCGCGCTGCTGGATGCCCTGCTACAGGGCGACAGCGCACAGACACTTCACCAACAGATTATTGCGCCGCTGGCCGCCGCACGTCAGGAACAGCTGTTGCTGCGTTCCCGCGAAGTTGCCAGCAGTCGCGTTGACTTCTTCACCCTCGTCAGGGGAGACAATTAATGACTCTACTCGCCAGTTTCAGCCATCCGGTTGCCGATGCCCAGCACGCCTTCCGTCGTATCCTTAAAGCCATGAGCGAGCCGGGCGTGATGGTTTCTCTGCCGTCGCTGCCCGCCTGGGGTCGTACCTCGGTGGCGGCAACGGCGGTGCTGATGACGTTGGTGGATCGTGAAACGCCGCTGTGGATCGATGAGCGCTTTCATGATGAGGCGCTGCTGAACAATCTGCGTTTTCACACCGGTGCGCCGGTTACCGATCGTACCGACGCGCCGTTTGCCCTGCTGCATGCCAAATCTGCCGTTGATATCGCCAGCTTCTCGCCGGGCGATAACGTCTCGCCGGAGAAAAGCAGCACGCTGATTATTGATGTCGCCGGGCTGAGCGGCGGGCTGACGCTGCGCCTGCGCGGTCCCGGACTGATGGAAACCCGGGCGATTGCGCCGCAGCTGCCGGAAAGCGTGCTGAAATTCCTGCGTAAACGAGCGCATACCTTCCCTCAGGGTATCGATCTGATCTTCACCTGTGGTGAAAACATGATGGCCCTGCCGCGCACCACCAACGTGGAGGTGTGCTGATGTACGTTGCGGTGAAAGGGGGCGAGAAGGCGATAGCCGCCGCCCACCGGCTACAGGAAGATCTGCGACGCGGCGACCGCAGCGAGGCGGAGTTGCAGTGTCAGCAGATTGACCAGCAGCTGGGCCTGGCGGTGGACAGGGTGATGACCGAAGGCGGCATCCACGACCGCGAGCTGGCCGCGCTGGCTATCAAGCAGGCCAGTGGCGATCTGGTGGAGGCGATTTTCCTGCTGCGCGCCTATCGCACCACGCTGCCGCGCCTCGCCGACAGCCTGCCGCTGGAGAGCGGAAAGATGCGCGTAGAGCGACGGATCTCCGCCGTTTATAAAGACCTGCCCGGCGGACAGCTGCTGGGGCCAACCTACGATTACACCCACCGCCTGCTGGATTTTACCCTGCTGGCCGAGGGAAAAACGCCGCCCGCGCAGCGTGCTGAACAGCCGCTGGACGAGCGCTGCCCGCATATGTTTGACCTGATGACCCGTGAGGGGCTGGCGATAGCCGAAGAGGATGACGGCAGTGAACCGCTGGATATTACCCGCGATCCGCCTTCTTATCCGCTGCCGCGTTCGGCGAAGCTACAGCAGCTGGTGCGCGGCGATGAGGGATTCCTGCTGGCGCTGGGCTATTCCACCCAGCGCGGCTACGGCCGCACCCACCCGTTTGCCGGTGAGATCCGTACCGGCTACGTCACGGTGGAAATCGCGCCCGAGGAGCTGGGCTTCCCGCTGGAGATCGGTGAAATCCTGCTGACCGAGTGTGAAATGGTCAACGGCTTTACCACCCCTGCCGATGCTGCACCGCATTTCACCCGCGGCTACGGTCTGGTCTTTGGCCGTGCCGAGCGTAAAGCGATGGCGATGGCGCTGGTGGATCGCGCTCTGCAAACCGATGAATACGGCGAGCGCATCACCAGCCCGGCACAGGACGAGGAATTTGTTCTGTCGCACGCGGATAACGTTGAGGCGGCGGGCTTTGTTTCGCACCTCAAGCTGCCGCACTACGTCGATTTCCAGGCCGAGCTGGAACTGTTAAAGCGCCTGCGCGCGGAGTATCAGGAGAAGCAACGTGGCTGAACTGCATGGTTACAATCCGGGCTATCTGGATGAGCAAAGCAAACGCACTATCCGCCGGGCGATCCTCAAGGCGGTGGCGATCCCCGGTTATCAGGTTCCGTTCGGCGGGCGTGAAATGCCGATGCCCTACGGCTGGGGAACCGGCGGCATCCAGCTGACCGCCAGTATGATCGGCGAACACGACGTGCTGAAGGTGATCGATCAGGGGGCCGACGATACGACCAATGCGGTTTCTATCCGCCGATTTTTCCAGCGGGTTAGCGGCGCAGCGGTAACCGAGCGTACCGTAGATGCTACGCTGATCCAGACCCGCCACCGCATTCCCGAGACTCCGCTGACCGAAGATCAGGTGCTGATTTATCAGGTGCCGATCCCCGAACCGCTGCGTTTTATTGAGCCGCGCGAAACCGAAACCCGCACCATGCACGCGCTGGAAGAGTACGGCATCATGCAGGTGAAGCTGTATGAGGATATTGCCCGCTACGGTCATATCGCCACCACCTATGCCTATCCGGTTAAGGTCAACGATCGCTACGTGATGGACCCGTCACCGATCCCGAAATTCGACAACCCGAAAATGCATATGATGCCCGCGCTACAGCTGTTTGGTGCCGGGCGTGAAAAGCGCATCTACGCGCTGCCGCCGTATACCAAAGTGGAAAGCCTCGACTTCGACGATCACCCGTTCACCGTCCAGCAGTGGGACCAGCCCTGCGCCATCTGCGGATCGCGCACGAGCTATCTGGATGAGGTGGTGATGGACGACAGCGGCACCAGGATGTTTGTCTGCTCCGATACCGATTACTGCCATCAGCAACAGGAAAGCCAGTCATGAACATTGAGTCGCCGCTGCTGACGGTCAATCAGCTCACCCATCTCTACGCGCCGGGGAAGGGGTTCAGCGATGTGTCATTTGAACTTTACCCGGGTGAAGTGCTGGGGATCGTCGGGGAATCCGGCTCCGGGAAGACCACTCTGTTGAAGGCGATTTCGGCCCGTCTGCCACCGCAGCAGGGCGAAATTATCTATCAGGGTAATGACCTTTATGCGATGAGCGAAAGTGAACGCCGCCGCCTGCTGCGCACCCAGTGGGGCGTGGTGCATCAGTATCCGATGGACGGATTACGCGCGCAGGTATCAGCTGGTGGCAATATCGGCGAGCGATTGATGGCGGTCGGCGAGCGCCACTACGGGCAGATCCGCGAGAAGGCCGGCCAGTGGCTGGAAGATGTGGAGATCCCGCTGGCGCGCATCGATGACCTGCCGGGCACTTTCTCCGGTGGTATGCAGCAGCGTTTGCAGATCGCCCGTAACCTGGTCACCGGGCCGAAGCTGGTATTTATGGATGAACCGACCGGCGGACTGGATGTGTCGGTGCAGGCGAGGCTGCTGGATCTGCTGCGTAACCTGGTGCGCGATCTCAATCTGGCGGTGGTGATTGTCACCCACGACCTCGGCGTGGCGCGTCTGCTGGCCCATCGTTTGCTGGTGATGAAGCAGGGACAGGTGGTGGAGAGCGGTCTGACCGACAGGGTGCTCGACGATCCGCATCATCCCTATACCCAGCTGCTGGTGTCATCCATTCTGTAACCCATGTTGAGAAACCGCTATGAACCTCAAACTGCGCATCGAGAA
This sequence comes from Erwinia sp. S38, assembly GCF_016624545.1. Taxonomy (NCBI): domain Bacteria; kingdom Pseudomonadati; phylum Pseudomonadota; class Gammaproteobacteria; order Enterobacterales; family Erwiniaceae; genus Erwinia; species Erwinia sp. S38. Next base: position 7,806 of record NZ_JACVTS010000031.1, read on the forward strand.
TCTGTCTAAAACCTTCGTCATGCACAATCAGCACGGCGCAAGGCTTCCGGTGCTGAATAACGCGTCCCTTCAGGTGGCTGCTGGCGAATGCGTGGTGCTGCACGGGCATTCCGGCAGCGGTAAATCCACACTGCTGCGTTCGCTGTACGGTAACTATCTGCCGGACAGCGGCCATATCTGGGTTGAACATCATCAGCACTGGGTGGATCTGGTCAGCGCCCCGGCCAGGCAGATCCTCGCGCTGCGCCGCGATACGATTGGCTGGGTCAGCCAGTTTCTGCGGGTGATCCCGCGTATCAGCACGCTGGAGGTGGTGATGCAGCCGCTGCTGGAGCGCGGCGTGGATCGGGCGGAAAGCGAGGAGCGGGCGCAGGCGCTGTTGGGGCATCTGAACGTGCCGTCGCGTCTGTGGTCGCTGCCGCCGTCAACTTTCTCCGGCGGTGAGCAGCAGCGGGTCAATATCGCGCGCGGTTTTATCGCCGAATCACCGATTCTGCTGCTGGATGAACCCACCGCCTCGCTGGACAGCGTTAACTGCGCAGCAGTGGTTTCACTGATTGAACAGGCGCGCGCCCGCGGTGCCGCCATCGTCGGAATTTTTCATGATAATGCGGTGCGCGAACGCGTCGCCGATCGTCTGCATGTGATGCAGTCTGTTACCCCGGAGCACGCCGTATGATCATTAACAACGTAAAGCTTATCCTCGAACGGGAAGTGGTCAGCGGCTCGCTGGCCTGTGATAACGGCATCATTACCGCCTATGCCGAAACCCCAAGTCAGCTGCCGGGCGCCATCGACGGCGAGGGCGGCTGGCTGATGCCAGGTATGGTCGAGCTGCATACCGACAATCTGGATAAATTCTTTACACCGCGCCCGAAGGTGGACTGGCCCGCGCATTCGGCAATGAGCAGCCACGATGCGCTGATTATTGCCAGCGGGATCACCACGGTGCTGGATGCCATCGGCGTGGGCGACGTGCGCGACGGCGGCCACCGTATGGAAAATCTCAACAAGATGATTAACGCCATCCGCCACAGTGAAAAGCACGGCCTGAACCGCGCCGAGCATCGCCTGCATCTGCGCTGCGAGCTGCCGCACGACTCCACGCTGCCGCTGTTTGAACAGCTGATGTGCAATCCGGCGCTGTCGCTGGTGTCGCTGATGGACCATTCGCCGGGCCAGCGCCAGTACGTTTCGCTGGACGCGTGGCGTACCTATTTTGGCGGCAAATACCAGATGAACGACGAGCAGCTGGATGCCTATCAGGCCGATCAGCTGCGCCTTGCCGCGCGCTGGTCAACGCCAAATCGTGAGGCGATCTCCGCCTGGTGCCGCCAGTATCATATTCCGCTGGCCAGCCATGATGACGCCACCCATGACCACGTGCTGGAGTCGAAAGGTGTCGGCAGCACGGTCGCCGAGTTCCCGACCACCGAAGAGGCCGCACGTTCATCGCGCGAGATGGGGCTACAGGTGCTGATGGGCGCGCCGAATATCGTTCGCGGTGGATCGCACTCCGGCAACGTGGCGGCACGCGACCTGGCCTCAAAGGGGCTGCTGGATATCCTTTCCTCGGATTACTATCCGGCAAGCCTGCTGGATGCCGCCTTCCGTCTGGCTGCTGATGATGAGATCGCGATGGATCTGCCTGCCGCCGTTGCGCTGGTCACCCGTAACCCGGCGCACGCCATCGGGCTGACCGATCGCGGCGTGATCGCCGAAGGAAAACGTGCGGATCTGGTGCTGGTTCATCAGCCAAGGGAACAGGTCTATATCAAAAACGTCTGGGCGAAAGGCCGGATGGTGTTCTGATGGCGCGGTTAATCTGGCTGATGGGGGCATCCGGCTCCGGCAAGGACAGCCTGCTGCTGGCGCTGCGCGAAAGCGCTCCCGATCGGGTGGTAGTGGCGCACCGCTATATTACCCGCAGCGCCTCTGCCGGAGGGGAAAATCATATTGCGCTCAGCGAGCATGAGTTCCTGCGCCGCAGCGAATTCGGCATGTTTGCCATTGAGTGGCAGGCGCACCAGTTTTACTACGCGCTGGGCAGCGAGATCGATCTGTGGCTGGCCAGCGGACTGGACGTGGTGGTCAACGGTTCGCGCCGCCATCTGACTGTTGCACAGCAGCGCTACGGCGACCGTCTGCTGCCGGTGTGCCTGCAGGTTTCGCCGGAGGTGCTGGCGAAGCGGCTGCGCCAGCGCGGACGCGAGGACGAAAGCGAAATTGCCCGGCGGATGCAGCGTGCGGCAGAGCCGATCTCAATGGGATGCGTGACCCTGAATAACGACGGGACACTGGAACGGACGCTAAAAGATTTTTCGCTGTTGCTGGCGGAAGTACCGTGCCGGGATACGCAACAGAACAGCAGGTAACCGTACTACGGCCAGCCATTGTGCACTTGCGCACAATGGCTGCCTGAATGAAGGTCAAAGTGACTTTTTCAAAGCCAAACTAAGAAATCAAAAATTGATGACTGATTACAATGAGCCATTATCTGTTGCCATATGCTGCAATTGACGCGCAAAGCATGCCGCAGACTGCCACCGGTCCCTCACAGGTCAGAGACAACAACCCCGTTCTTTTCCTGTTTGATATAGCTGTAAAAGCGTTTTTCCGGATCGTACATCTCCCGAACCTGGTTCAGCTTCTGCCATTTCTCGGTAGAAAAACACTGATTCACCATCTCCGGAGCGACATCCAAATCGATTTCGTTAATGTAGTAACCTTTCGCGTACGGTTTGATCGCCGCGTTAAGTTTCAGCATCAGCTTCCTGTTCGCCTCAATTTCTTCTTCCGTTGAGCCGATCAGATACCAGGAGATATAGTGCGGTGCCCAGTAGGTAAAGCTGCACGGTTCCGGCACCGTCGGATTGGTATCAATCACCGAAAAACCAAACGAACGCGAATCAACGGCTTCGTTTTCCAGCAGTTCGGCAACAACCGGCAGTGCCAGCTCTGGCCGATCGGTGAAAAAGGCCGTTTCGCTGGTTCTGCTGGTGCTGTAGGCATCCGTTGCGCCCAACGCCTGGAACAGATCCAGATAGGTCAGGGAGCGATTATGCACGCTTTGCAGGGTGCACAAATCCGGGAGTTTGCTGTTATTGAAAATGTCGGCCACTTCCCGTGCTTCTGCCTCCGTACTGCCAAATGAAATCACGTTAAGCGCCAGATGCCAGCGCTGTTCTGACGGCGGTGTGCCCGGAGGGGAGAACTTGCCCAGCGCGCCGAGGATCTCCGAGCGCTTCGCATTGGCCGGCAGCAGCGTCATGATTTCATCCAGCGCGGGGCGCAGGTCCGTAACGGGAAAGTAAAAACTGTTCATAATCGCGGTGGGCGCATCGTGCAGCTGAAGCCTGTAGCGCAGCACCACGGCGAAAAATCCCGGACCAACGCCGCGCATTGCCCAGTAGAGATCCGGGTTTTCATCCGGCGAGGCCATAACGATGGAACCGTCCGCTAACATCACCTCTGCCGCAAGAATCGATCCGCACGCCATACCATAGGCGGGCATATTCCAGCCCATGCCACCGCCTAACAAAAATCCACCGAGGGTAACGAATCCGGTATGCGCCCCGGGGAATACCAGCCCTTTATCAAAGGAGGCTTCGTTCAGTTCCTGGCTAAGAACCCCGGGCCCGGCCCAGGCGGTTTTGGTCTGTGGGTCCAGCTCAATACTGTTAAAACGCGACATGTCGATGGTCACTGCCCCGTTGCGTAACGGGGCCAGCGTGATGTTATGCCCGGAGCTGCGCAGTGCAACTCGACGCCCCGTCTGCTTTGCATAGATCAGCAGGATTTTTATATCTTCAGCGTCCAGCGGCTGAGCAATCACATCAGGGAATCGTTTCGGTTTTTTATTGTACCAGGTCATCGCCCAGAACCAGCGAAAATAGCGCGGGTCGGCGTGGCTGATAAAGGGCCCTTTGAAGTCTGTCGGTCGAACAGTATCGCTGCCGGCAGCAAAACTGGCTACCGGGCGAAGCAGGCCGGAAAACAGTGTGCCAACGGCCGCTGCGGCCTTGAGAAAATGTCTGCGTGCCAGTAATAACGTCTGCACAAAAGCTCCTTGTCAGATTACGGGTTGGCGGAAGGCAACTGGCTAAAGTAATGAGAAAGCTGGCTGATGTCGGTGTCCGTCAGACCGTTAACAACGTTCTGCATCATGCCGTTTTTACGACTGCCGTCACGAAAGGCCTGGAGCTGACTGCGCAAATAGGGTGCTTTTTGCCCGGCCAGATTGGGCCACTCCGGATTCTGGCTTATACCGCCCGGACCATGACAGCTCATGCAGCGGCTGGCCGTTTCGGACTGCGCAAATTCCTGGCTTTTACCATCCGTGCCATCCGACATCGCCAGTGCCTGCGGCGCAGCGAAAATCGCCATGCTGGTCAGGAAAAGCCATATCAGTAAGCGGCGATTGCTGTTTTTCATACCCACTCCGTCAGTTCTCATTAGTCGCGTACGCTGTTAGCGCTCCGCGTTGTTATATTTTTCCGCACCTCGGCCACCGCTGAAGCGGACACTTCAGGTGCCTGATTGCCCCATGACGAACGAATGAAATTCAATATATCGGCGATATTTCCGTCACTGAGTGAATCGGCATAAGCGGGCATAGAATAAAGCGTGTTGCTGTGTTTTGTTTCGGCATTGGTTGCGCCTTCCAGCACAATTTTTATTAAACTGGCCGGGTCGGGATTATTAACCATGGTGTTTAATGCCAGCGCCGGGAATTTATTTTTGTAGCCCAGTCCGTTAGATAAATGGCAGCCTTCGCAGTGGGATAAATACTGTTTTGCTCCGGGACTTAATGCCTCTCCTCGCGATAATTGATTCAGGGTTGTTAAATCGTAATAGGGTTTATCCTGTATGATATTCGGCTGTAACGAACGCAGATAAGCGGCGATGGCCGAGAGATCGCTGTCCGACATATATTGTGTGGAGTGGGTGACAACATCGGACATCGGGCCGAAAGTGGCGGTTTTATCTGAACGGCCGGTTTTCAGTAGCGCAACGATTTCATCAGCGTGAGTTTGCCCCATCCCTGAGCGCTGCTCGCCGCGTAATGAGGGCACCGAATAGCCATCAATGACCTGAGCGCCGGACAAATACTGGGTGCCTTTGCTGTTATCAAAAACGACTTCCTGCAGCGTGATGGCGCGGGGCGTATGGCAGGCACCGCAGTGGCCGAGACCGGTGACATAATAAGCACCCAGCGCAACCGGTTCCTTCGGCAACGGACCCGGAGGCAGCGGTTTTGGAGCAAAAAGCCAGCGCCACCAGGTCATGGGCCAGTGCAGCGAGAGCGGCCAGGGAATGGTGTTGTGCTCGCGGGGAGCCGCGACAGGCGTGACACCATGCATGAAATAGGCATAAAGCGCTGCCATGTCGTTGTCAGTAATACGCGAGTAAGAGGTCCACGGCATGGCGGGGTATAACGTGTCACCTGAAGGAGCAATGCCGTATCTGACCGCACGTTCAAAGTCACCAAACGAATAGTTACCAATGCCGGTTTTCTTATCCGGCGTGATGTTCGGCGGGATCATGCCACCAATCGGGGAGGCGATGGGTAAACCGCCACTAAATGCCGGTTTACCGGGGGCCGTATGACAGGCAACACAGTCACCCACGCGAGCCAGATATTCACCGCGTGCAACCTGTTGTTCATCCATCGGCGAGGATATTTTAGCGTTGGGATAGCCAGGTTTGGGGATGATAAGAGTGGCTAACCAGGCAAGCACGGCAGCCACAGCCACACAGGCAACGATCCCGCTGGTCCAGCGGCATAGCCGGGATGTGGTCGAACATTGGGTGTGATTTTTGGTCTTTCCCTGGCCATTTTTCATCGGTTTTGATGCCTTGAATGTGAATTATTTTTTCGCTATTTGGTGCTCGTTGATTAGCAATACGGGTATTAATTGTTGAAATAACTCGAGAGGACAGTGCCTGAGTTTTTTAATTATTTTCTCAGGCTTAAAAACGAGGTGAGTATGTTCCAGTGTCGGTCAATTTTTTAAACCAAAAATGCCGAAGCGGGTAAATTCGATTTTTTATGAAGACATACTGGTCATTGCATATAATTTACATTTATTTATGCGAGGCAATACTCAGGCTTTTATCCGCATCGTTAATTATAATTCGGTAATCTTAATCAGACCTTATCGCTACTGCTCCAGGGAGTGGACATGGCAACAGAAAACAGGGTCGTTGAAGAGAAGAAAAGCTCATCCCATACGCCGCACGATCTGGCATTTAAACAGTTTCTGAATCATCCCGATACCGCTCGCGATTTTATGCGGCTGCATCTGCCACCTGCGCTGCAAAAAATATGTGATTTCAGCACGCTCAAGCTACAGTCAGGGAGTTTTATCGAGGAAAGCCTGCGTGCCTACTTCAGCGATGTGCTCTATAGCATGAAAACCATTAGCGGTGATGCATACGTCCACGTTCTTATTGAACACCAGTCAACACCAGATAAACATATGGCCTTCCGGTTGATGCGTTACGCGGTGGCGGCGATGCAGCGCCATCTTGAAGCCGGGCATAAAAAACTACCGCTCGTCATCCCGGTGCTGTTCTATGCGGGAAAACGCAGTCCGTATCCCTGGTCGACCCGCTGGCTGGATGAGTTTGACGATCCGGCACTGGCTGAGAAAATATACGGAGGCACTTTCACGCTGGTCGATGTAACGGTGATTTCGGATGATGAAATTATGCAGCATCGGAGTATGGCGGCACTGACCCTGTTGCAGAAACATATCCATCAGCGCGATCTCGCCGGGCTGTTGGACCGGTTGGCAACCCTGATTTTGGCAAAACACATGACGGGACAGCAGTTGGTTACGCTGATAAACTATTTTGCGCACACCGCGGAATTGTCCGATGCAGAGGTTTTTATCCGTAAACTGGCACTGCGCGTGCCGTCGCATAAGGATCAGCTAATGACTCTTGCAGAGCAGCTTGAAAAGAAAGGAATGAAAAAAGGGATTCTGCTCGGGGAGCAGCGCGGCGAACGTTCAGCTACGCTGAGAATTGCGCGAATGATGCTGCACAATGGACTGGATCCGATCACGGTGATGAAGATAACCGGTTTGAGTGAAGATGACCTTGCAAAGATACCGAATTGATTTTATTTCGTCCGCTGTACAGTTTTTAAGTCTTAGAGTTTTTGTTTACAACATCTGAACTGACAGGTTATGTTTCTTGCCGAACCTTTCCAGGGGGAGCCCACCAGCGGGCTGAGAGTTTGCACATGCAACGGTGCAAAGACCCTTAATACCTGATCCGGATAATGCCGGCGAAGGGATGGCGCAACCTGTCTGACTTTTGCCTGCCTCCGATCGAGACGGCCAGAGTATCCACATTCAGTCGCGCTGTCTTTACTTTACAGGACAACACGATGACCGAACGTTTTACCGAAATCCTGCGTAACCAGAATCTGCCAACCTGGTCGGCTGCCGTTAATCACCGTTTCGTTGAGGAGCTGGTGACTGGCACCGTTGACGACCGCGTGATGATCAATTATCTGATTCAGGATCACCGCTTCCTCGACAGCTTCCTGATCCTGGTTGGTGCGGCAATGGCCAGTGCGGATACCACCGAAGCACGCCTGCGTTTTGGCCGCTTTGCCGGGATGGTTTCCTCCGAAGAAAACACCTATTTCCTGCGTTCGTTTACCGCACTGGGCGTCAGTGAACAGCTACGCAACGAACAGCCGGATACCGCGCCGACGGCCGGTTTCAAAGCCATCATGCGTGAAGCGGCGGCCACTCGCAGCTATGCGGCGATCCTCACCGTGCTGAACGTGGCTGAATGGCTGTATTATGATTGGGCGACTCAGGCAGCCCGACCGCTGCCGGAGAATTTCGTCTACGCCGAGTGGGTCACGCTGCACGATAATCCGGATTTCAACGCGTTTGTGGCGTTTATCCGCGAGGAACTGGATCGCGTTGGGCCAGCAGAAGCCTTGCAGTGTGAGGATCTTTTCCGCCGTGCAGTGGGGCTTGAGAAGGCGTTCTTTGATGCGGCTTATGCGAAAATCACGCTGAAAGCGGAGTAATGCCAATACGAGTTGCCCGAGAAACTCGGGCATCCGGAGCGTCATAAAGAAGGGGCAGAAAGCCAGCGCAGTCTGCCCCAAAAAAACTGCCCCGAAAAATCAGCTCCACAGCGCCAGAATTGGCCAGCCGACCAGCAGAAGTAGCGAAATAAATACCACGCCGAATATCGCACCCAGCCGCCAGTAATCTTTCGACTTAACGTAGCCGCAGCCGTAGATAATCACGCCGGGACCGGTGGCATACGGCGTCAGGCAGCCCATAATCCCAATAGACAGCACCAGCAGGATACACAGGTGCTCCATCGGCACGCCGGGAATGCCTTTACCCACGGCAAGGATCATCGGCAGCATGGTGGCGGTGTGGGCCGACAGGCTGGCAAACAGATAGTGGGCAAAGTAGAACACCAGCACCAGCGCCACCACCGTACCGCTGGGGGAGAATCCCTCCAGATGGCGACTCATGGTGTTGGCAAACCAGTCGATAAAGCCGGAGCGGGTCAGGCCATTCGCCATCACCACCAGCGTGGCGAGGTTAACCAGAGTATTCCAGGCGCTGTGATATTTGGTGATGTCCTTCCACGGCACCACGTGCAGCGCCAGCATCAGGGATACCGCCAGCAGGCCGACCGCCGTGGCGTTAATAATTTTGCCGCCAAATACCCACAAAGACAGACTCAGCAGCACCAGACCAATCAGCGTCATCTCCTGGCGCGTCAGGCGACCCATCTCTTTTAGCGCGCCACCCGCCCAGTTTGAGACTTCCTCGCTGTGGGTGATCTCTGGTTTATAGAGAATATAGGACAGCCAGGGTGCCACGATCAGCAGGATAATCCCCACCGGCAGGAAGCTGAGGAACCACTGCAGCCAGCTGATATGAATACCGGCAATTTTACCCACAAACTCCAGGCCCAGCACGTTAGGCGCGGCACCGGTAATAAACATCGATGAGCTGAGGCTGGTGCCTATCACCATCATCCACATCAGGTAGCCGCCGATGCGCTTTGACGAGGGATCGTTGGGGAACGATTTAAACAGCGGCGGCAGGTTTTTGATCACCGGGAACACCGTGCCGCCGGTGCGTGCGGTATTGGAAGGGGTAAACGGTGCCAGCATAACGTCGATGATCACGATGGCGTAGCCCAGCGTCAGCGTGCGCTTGCCCATAAACTTAACCATAAACAGCGCGATACGCCGACCCAGACCGGTGACTTCATAGCCCAGCGCAAAGATAAAGGCGCCAAATACCAGCCAGACCGTCGAGCTGGAAAAGCCTGCCAGCCCCCATTTCAGCGCCTGTTTCCCGGCGTTAAATTCCGGGTCTGCCAGCTCGGCGGCATCAAACAACACGTAGTGACTGCCGATAACGCAGACCGTCATGGCAATAAAACTGATGGCGGTTGCCGGGATAGGTTCAAGGATCATCCCAACAATCATTGCCACAAATACCGCAAAATAGTGCCAGGCCTGCGGCGGCATGCCGTCAGGCACCGGGATCAGCAGCATAATGGCGAGAACAATCAGCGGTGCCAGAGATTTCCATATCTTATCTTTCGCAATGGACATAATCGATCCTCTATCAGGGATTTAATGATGGTTAATGGCATCAGCCTGCTGGAGCAGTGCGTCCATCTGGCGGAGCAGGTCGGTCATCGGATGTGCGCGATTGCGGGCGCACACCGAGGCCTCCTGCTGACACAGCAGACAGGTGCGGGGAGGCAGGTTGAAGTCTTTGCGCGACAGAAGGGTTCCCTGCGGCGTGAGCACGTCAAAATCCCACAGCCTGCCCAGCGGCGAAGCCTGCTCGAGATCGATCATCGCGCGCTTCACCCGTTCGGCGGGAGCGCTAACCGCCAGCAGACCTTCCGGGCCGCTGGGTAGCGCAACGCAACGCTGGCGGTTAATTTCCCAGCCGGACGCTTCCAGCAACTGCCGTAACGCCCGCAGGCCGCGATTGAAAATGTGCCGTGTGAGCGGGCTGTCTTTTACCGATCCCGGTGCCAGAACGGTGAAGGAAATTAACGTACTGGCATCGTGCGCCAGCCATTCCTGCTGACGTGCGCGGCGTGCATCCCGGCTGGTCAGCAGCTGCTCCACGGTGATAACGGCGCGGGTGGCCGAGGTGATATATAGCGGCATGATTCACTCCCTGACCTGACGAACGACATCAATCACCGAGCCGTCGCGGTAGCGCACCACCGCAATAGTTCGATCGGTAAAGGCAATCGGCCGAGGCTTGCCGGTCAGCAGTTCGGCCCGCTCGCGCAGCCATTCAATCGGCACCACCTTCATACCAGCCTCCTTCAGCCGATCGGCCAGTTCGGGGCGGGCCGGATTAACGGCAATACCGTGATCGGTAACCAAAATGTCGATGCTGGAACCCGGCGTCACGCAGGTGGTGACCTTATCAACCAGCGTTGGGATACGGCCCCGAACCAGCGGAGCAACGATAATCGACAGCGCGGCGGCAACCGCCGTGTCACAGTGGCCGCCTGAAGCTCCCCGCAGTACGCCGTCGGAACCGGTCAGCACGTTGACGTTAAAACTGGTGTCCACCTCCAACGCGCTGAGGATCACCACATCCAGGCGATCGACCGAGGCACCTTTTGAACTCCAGTTGGCGTACTGGTTGGCGCTGATCTCAATATGGTTTGGGTTGCGCGCCAGCGATTCCGCCGCGTGGCGGTCAAAGCTTTGCACGTCGATCAGCTTGCCGATCAGCCCCTTTTCGTGCAGGTCGACCATCGCGGCGGTAATGCCGCCCAGGGCAAACGCGGCGTGAACATCGCGGCGGCGCATGCTGTCCTCCAGGAAACGGGTCACCGCCAGTGAGGCACCGCCGGTGCCGGTTTGCAGCGAGAATCCGTTCCTGAAGTAACCAGAATTAACTACCACTTCGGCGGCGCTGCGGGCGATCAGTAGCTCACGAGGATTCGTGGTCATGCGGGTGGCATCCGCGCCGATTTTGTCGGCATCGCCCACCCGATCGACCTGAACAATCAGATCGACCCGATCCTGCGCAATGCTGGCCGGTGCGTGCGGGTAGCTGACGATTTCTTCAGTCAGCAGCACCACCTTATGGGCGTAATCGGCATCGACTTTGGCATAGCCTAATGAGCCGCAGCAGGCGCGTCCGATGCGGCCATTGGCGTTCCCCGCCGGGTCGCAGGCCGGTACGCCAAGAAAAGCGACATCGATGCTCAGTTCGCCGCGCTCAACCAGCTCTACTCGGCCGCCGTGTGAGTGGATTTGTACCGGTTCGGCAAGCAGCCCGCGTGATATGGCTTCCGCCAGTGGGCCACGCAGGCCGGAGGTGTAAATGCGGCTGACCACGTTATTGCGGATGTGATCGACCAGCGGCGCGTGGCAGTCGTTCAGTGAACTGGAGGCCAGCGTCAGGTTTTTAAATCCCATACGGGCCAGGGTTTCCATCACCGCATTAAGCGTCAGATCGCCACCGCGAAAAGCGTGATGGAAAGAAACGGTCATACCGTCTTTGAGCCCAGAACGGCGAACGGCCTCTTCGAGAGTGGCGCACAGTTTGCCATCCCGGGGTTTCTGTGCCTGCAAATTGAGTTTCGAAACCGGTTGATACGCCGGATAGTCAAACGCTGACCGGCGCTGCTCGCTGCTGTGTTCCTGCTGTTGATGCTGAGTCATAGTCTGTCCTTATTCATCACGAATTCCGGAAAGCACCGCGCGGGAAAGCACCAGGCGGGCGCGCTCAATGACCGGGCTGTCGACCATTTTTCCGTTGAGGGACACCACGCCGCGCCCTTCAAGCGCCGCCGTTTCGGCAGCCTCGACAATTTGTTGAGCCTGATTAAAGGCCTTGCGCGTGGGGGCATAGAGGTTGTGCAGCAAATCGATCTGGCGCGGGTTAATCAGCGATTTACCGTCGAAACCCAGCTGGTGGATATGCGCCGCTTCATGCAGGAAACCGGCATCGTTGTTGGCATCGGAATAGACGGTGTCGAACGCCTGAATGCCCGCCGAACGTGCAGCCTGCAGAATCGAGCAGCGGGCAAACAGCAGCTCTACGCCTTCCGGGGAGCGCTCGGTGCGCAGATCGCGCACGTAGTCTTCCGCCCCCAGCGCGATGCCGATTAAACGCGGTGACGCGTGGGCAATTGCCACCGCCTGGGTAATCCCCTGAGCGGATTCGATGGCCGCCAGTAATCCGGTACTGCCGGGCTCGCGGCCGCACTGCGCTTCGATGCGGCTGATTTCAGTCTCAATATCAATAACGTCCTGCGCGGTGTCGGTTTTCGGCAGGCGCACGATATCCGCGCCGCCGCGCACCACGGCCTCCAGATCGTCCAGACCGAAGGCGGAATCCAGGGCATTGACGCGCACAATGGTTTCGACGTCCCGGTAAAGGGGATGCTGGAGTGCGTGATAAACCAGACGGCGGGCGGCGTCTTTCTCGCGCAGGATCACCGAGTCTTCAAGGTCAAACATCAGCGCGTCGGCGCGATAAATAAATGCGTTACTGACCATCGCGGCGTTAGCGCCGGGAACAAACAGCATGCTGCGGCGGATGCGCGAGCGCCGCGCTTCATTATGTGGCGTGCTCATTTTGCGTTCTCCCAGGGCAGGGCGGCGAGGCCAGCGGCGCGGGCCAGCAGGGTTTCCAGACGGGCGCGCAGGATGCAGTCCAGCGCGCCTTTATCGTCGACGATCAGCTGCACGCCCTGTACGCCGTAGTGACGCAGCGTCTGCGCAATGGTGGTGCGGATCGCCTCACCAAACTGCTTTTCAACCCTGCTGTTAATTTGCAGATCGATTTCCTGCCCGTCGGCAGGCGCGATGCGGATCATCACATCGCCTGATTCCAGAGTGCCGGCAACGGCTGCATGGATTATTTTCATGTTTCACCTGTTACTGATTCAGAATGGGGTTGTTTCCCGGCAGGGAGCATTTGCTGCAGATAGTCGAAGGTGGTGGGCGGCACCAGATGTTCGATCGTGGCGATCTGCTGCTTCACCAGCAGCTGGCGGACCCAGGAAGCGGAAATGGCTTTGCCCTGATACTGCACGCGCTCAATTTCAACCAGCTCAATCGGTGGCGCGTCCATCGCCGGATCGCTCAGGCAGCGGCGCATATCGCGGTTGTAATCAGCGGTCACCGCGCAAAACGGTTCGCTGCCGACAAAGCGGTGGGTAATTCCCAGCGCCGGGGCAATGTGCTGGCGAAAGATTTGCAGATCGATTTCGGTGTAGCAGTGATCGATCACTCCCTGTTCTTTGATGAAGTAGCAGGGGAAGGTGGCACGGGAGATCAGGTATTCCGAGCCGCGATGCACCGTCAGGCCCTGAATGTCTGCGGTCCCGGCACGCACCAGCGCCAGGCGATCTTCATACGGGAAGCGCGAGGTATCTTCCTTCACCAGGAACACGTGCAGCCAGTCACACCGGGCAGCGGCCTGTTGGATCAGATAGCGGTGGCCGAGGGTGAACGGATTGGCATTCATCACGATGCAGCCGGTTTTGCTGCCGCCGCGACGCAGGGTGGTGAGAAAACTGGCGTAGCGCTCCAGGCGGGTGGCATCATTTTCCATCAGCACCATAACGCCGGCAACGCGGGCGAGAGGGTAAAAGCCGCACTGCTTAAATAACGCCTCATTTTCACTTTTCGTGTAAATAAATAAGTGCGTGCACTGCCGTTCATAGGCGAGGTTGATTAATTCCGTCGCCAGCGTTAGCGCCAGGCCTTCCCCGCGTGCGGACTCGCTGATGGCAACGCATTTAATAATATTTCCGGCAATGCCCCCGCAGGCAATCAGCTGCTCATCGCGGGTGACGGTAATAAATACCTCTACCGACGTGTCGATGTTCAAATCGTTTTGGCGTAAAAACTGAATAATGGCGGCCATCTTTCGGTTTTCAGCGCGTTTTACCTGGGAAAAAACACAATGGGATAACATATCTGAACTTTTTCCACCTCTTCACGTTTCCGTTAAGGCAACGTAGAGGATGATAAATTTTTTCAAATCAATAACATTCATTGCATGAATGCGTTCGGTGACTGACTAATGCGGCGATATTACGTGCAAGGCGTGCCGTTTTTTTTGATTTGTTTCATAAACTGCGACCTGATTTAAAAGAGCTTAATGGTTTTTATTTGCTTAATTAATTTTGTGACGGATACTGGCAGGGTTTTATTTTCACTGATGCAGTGTGTTTGAATTTTATTGACAATAATGGAATCGATCGGGCGAAGCAGGGAATTAAGCAATGGTAAATAAAATGAATACAAACTGTTTACGCCTGTTCGATCGTCGAATGTTTCCTCTGCGATTCTTCCTGTTTCTGTTACTGATTTCCGCACTGTTAATCGCTGCGCTGGGGCACTATTTTTCCGCCAGATTTGAAGATTATCTGAACCATCAGGTGCGTGATATGGCGATGAATCAGGCGCGGATTATCGCCTCCAACGACAGCGTTGTGGCGGCGGTAGAGGCGCGAGATACCGCTCAGCTTCGTGCCATCGTCCGCCGCCTGGCGAGCGGTTCTGACTTCGACTATCTGGTGATCGGCGATCGCCATTCGATTCGTTTGTATCACCCCAATCCCGCTAAAATTGGCTACCCGATGCAGTGGACCAAACCCGGAGCGCTGGAGAAGGGGGAAAGCTATTTTATTAGCGGGGAAGGGTCGATTGGCGTGGCGCTGCGCGCGAAAACGCCGGTCTTTGACCGACACGGGCAGGTGGTTGGCGTAGTTTCACTCGGTTATCTTACCAGCAAAATAGAGGGCTGGCGGCGGGACTTTATCCTGCCGGTAGCCGGTGCGTTCGCGGCGATGCTTTTACTGCTGCTGTTGCTGTGGTGGCTGTTTGCCGCCTATCTGCGCCACCGAATGCGCGGCATGGAGCAGTATGTTGATGGCCTGCAAACCCAGCGCCACGAACAGCTCAACTGGATGTCGACGATCAATGGTCTGCTGCAAATGAAGGAGTACGATCGGGTACTGGAGATGGTGCACGGTGAATCGGAGTTGCAACAGGCGACGGTCGATCGCCTGCTGGGAGCTTTTGCCGACCGCCAGCTTGTCGGTCTGCTGTTTGGCAAGATGCAGCGGGCGAGCGAGCTGGGAATAACACTCGCGGTCGCTGACGGCAGCCAGCTCACGCAGCTCCCCGCAGGGCTGAACAGCGGCGAATTTGCCTCTATCGTCGGCAATTTGCTGGACAACGCCTTTGAGGCCTGCCGCGACGCTTCGCCGGAAGATCGTGACGTGGAGCTGTATCTGAGTGATGAAGGGGTGGAGGTGTTAATCGAAGTAGCCGACCGGGGCTGCGGTATCGCCGAAGCGCAGCGGGAAGCGATATTTAACCGGGGAGTCAGCAGCAAAGCCGATAATCACGATGAGCATGGTATTGGCCTCTATCTGATTGCTGGCTACGTGGCACGCTGCGGCGGGGTGATTACGCTGGAGGATAATCACCCTCGCGGTACGCTGTTTTCTATTTATTTACCCAAAGTGAAACCAACCCATGGCACACCCCCTGAGCATATTGATCGTTGAAGATGAAACCGCACTGGCCGAAACGCACGCCGAGTTTATTCGCCAGCGCAGCAGCCGCGGCCAGGTGTGGCTGGCGGGCGATTTAGCCCAGGCGCGGGTGATGATTGCGCGTTTCAGACCGTCACTGATCCTGCTTGATAACGCGCTGCCGGATGGAAATGGCATCACGCTGCTGCACGAATTGACGGCGGCACACAGCCCGTGCGGCGTGGTTTTCACTACTGCGGCCAGCGATATGGACACGGTCGCGGAAGCCGTCCGCTGCGGTGTTTTTGACTATCTGATTAAACCCGTTTCCTGGTCGCGGCTGGAGCAAACGCTGGATCGCTATCAGCAGCGGTTAACGATGCTGGCAAACCCGGATGCCGCCAGCCAGCGGCAGATCGACGAGATGTTTAATGCCTACGCCCGCGCTGCCGGTGAAGTGCCGCTGCCTGCCGGTATTGACGCGTTAACCCTGGCAAAAGTCAGCGATTTGTTTACCGACCCGGACGCGCGATATACCGCCGAAACGGTGGCTCAGGAGCTGAAGCTGAGCCGGACCACCGCCCGCCGCTATCTGGAATTCGCCGCCGGCCAGCAGCGGATCTGCGCTGACATTGTTTATGGCAAAGTCGGGCGTCCCCAGCGCATCTACCGGGCGTCGTCACCGAATTAACGCCGGAATAATTCTTTTCGCCTGTCACCGTTTCATCACCCGCCTGTCATATGAGCGTCATCGCGCTCGCCGTTAATAAGCGCACAACGACGAACGCGCTTAACCACAACGGTAAATAACAATGGCACAGGCACAGTTAAAAATTGCCCCACAGCATCAGGCGATACCTAATCCGGCCAGCCACGCCAAAGTGCTGGCGGTGAACGGTTTGGGTAAATCCTACGGCTCACAGGCACGCGTGCTGGACGACATTAACTTCGACCTGCACGCCGGTGAACTGGTGGCGGTTATCGGCCGTTCCGGCGCGGGGAAATCCACGCTGCTGCACGTGCTGAACGGCACGATCCCGGCCAGCGAGGGTGAGATCCGCCACTTCGCCGAAAACGGCAAACAGCAGAATATCGTTGAGCTGAACGCCCGGCAGATGCGCCAGTGGCGCAGTGAGTGCGGCATGATTTTCCAGGATTTCTGCCTGGTGCCGCGTCTGGACGTGCTGACCAATGTCCTGCTGGGGCGTCTGAGCCAGACCTCGACGCTGAAATCCCTGTTTAAAATTTTCCCGGACGAGGATCGCGCCCGCGCCATTGGCCTGCTGGAGTGGCTGAATATGCTGCCGCAGGCGTTACAGCGCGCCGAGAACCTCTCCGGTGGACAGATGCAGCGCGTGGCGATCTGCCGCGCGCTGATGCAAAACCCGAAAATTCTGCTCGCCGACGAACCGGTTGCCTCGCTCGATCCGAAAAACACCCGCCGCATTATGGATGTACTGCGCCAGGTGAGTGAAAACGGCATCAGCGTGATGGTTAACCTGCACTCGGTGGAGCTGGTGAAAGAGTACTGCACGCGCGCTATCGGCATTGCCAAAGGGCGCATTGTTTTTGACGGACATCCGTCGCAGCTGACCGACAGCCTTCTTCATACTCTGTATGGCGAAGAGATGTCGCAGCTTAACTAACACTTTTGGGATACGGACACAGCAATGAAAAAATACCTACTCGCAGCGGTAATCAGCAGTGTTATGGCCGCCAACGCTTTTGCAGCAGACGCGCCAAAAGAACTGAACTTGGGCATTCTCGGCGGCCAGAACGCCACCCAGCAGATCGGTGATAACCAGTGCGTCAAAGACTTCTTCGACAAAGAGCTGAGTGTTGATACCAAGCTGCGTAACTCTTCAGACTACTCTGGCGTGATCCAGGGCCTGCTGGGTGACAAAGTGGATATGGTACTGAGCATGTCTCCATCCTCTTATGCTTCCGTGTACATCGCCGATCCGCAGGCGGTTGACGTGGTTGGTATCGTGGTGGACGATGCGGATAAATCACGCGGCTACCACTCTGTGGTCGTGGTGAAAGCCGACAGCCCGTACAAAAAACTGTCCGACCTGAAAGGTAAATCCTTCGGCATGGCCGACCCGGATTCCACTTCCGGCTTCCTGATCCCGAACCAGAGCTTCAAGAAAGAGTTCGGCGGCAGCGTGGATGACAAATACAACGGCTTCTTCTCCAGCGTGACCTTCTCCGGCGGCCACGAGCAGGATGTGCTGGGCGTGCTGAACGGCCAGTTTGAAGGCGCAGTGACCTGGGCTTCAATGATCGGCGACTACAATACCGGTTATACCAGCGGTGCCTTCACCCGTATGATCCGTGCCGGTCAGCCGGACCTGATGAAGAAAATTCGCATTATCTGGGAATCGCCGCTGATTCCTAACGGCCCGATTCTGGTCAGCAACAAACTGCCTGCGGACTTCAAAGCCAAACTGATCACCGCGATCAAAAAGCTGGATACCGAACAGCACAGCTGCTTCGTGAAAGCCGTTGGTGGCGCACAGCATATCGGCCCGGCCACGGTAAAAGATTACCAGGCGATTATCGATATGAAACGTGAACTGACCTCCAAGCGTTCTTAATCCGCCGCTTTCTCCCCGTTTGTAAGGGCCGGACTTCCGGCCCTTAATTCAGGTGTCCGCATGACAAATCCCGATTTTGAACGTTACTACCAGCAGATCCGCGGCAGGCAAAAGCGCGATACGCTGCTGTGGTCACTCCTGCTGCTGGGTCTGTATCTTGGCTCGGCGCATCTGGCTGAATTCAATCTGCACACCGTCTGGGTGTCGCTGCCGCACTTCTTTGACTACCTGCGCGAAACCATTCCGGCGCTGCGTTTTGATGCCCTGTTTAAAGATGTGAAGACCGACGGCTCGCTGGCGTGGTGGGGCTATCGCCTGCATATTCAGCTGCCGCTGATTTGGGAAACGCTTCAGCTGGCGCTGGCGGCTACGGTGCTGTCGGTGATGGTGGCCGGGGTGCTGGCCTTCCTCGCCGCTGGCAATACCCAGACGCCGCGCGGCGTCAGTTTTGCTATCCGTACCGGGGTGGCGTTTTTACGCACCATGCCGGAACTGGCGTGGGCGGTGATGTTTGTAATGGCCTTCGGTATCGGGGTGATCCCCGGGTTCCTTGCGCTGGCGCTGCACACCATCGGCAGCCTGACCAAGCTGTTCTATGAAGCCATCGAAAGCGCGTCCGACAAACCGGTGCGCGGTCTGGCCGCGGCGGGGGCCTCGTCGTTCCAACGCATGCGCTTCGCCCTGTGGCCGCAGGTGAAGCCGGTGTTTCTCTCCTATGGCTTTATGCGCCTGGAAATCAACTTCCGTCAGTCGACCATCCTAGGGCTGGTGGGGGCGGGCGGTATCGGGCAGGAGCTGATGACCAATATTAAACTGGATCGCTACGATCAGGTCAGTATGACGCTGCTGCTGATTATCGTGGTGGTCTCGCTGCTGGATACCTTCTCCGGCAAGGTACGCAAGCGCGTGGTAGAGGGGAAATCCGCATGATCGTCTCCATCAACAGCGAACGGCAGAACAGTATTCGACAGCAGCACAGCGCGCTGTTTGCCGTCCAGCGCCGTTATCTGACCAAAACCGGCCTGATCGCCGGGGCCATTCTGCTTTACTACATTTTCTTCTTTGCCAACTTTGGCATCAGCTGGCAGCAGCTGACCATCGGTCTGGGGCAGCTGGGTCACTACTTCCTGCGGATGTTTGTCTGGCACGACGTCGCCAACTGGCCGTTTGCCTACTACTTCGGCCAGATCGGTATCACCATCGGCATCGTCTTCGCCGGAACGCTGACCGCCACGCTGATCGCGCTGCCGCTGTCGTTCTTCGCCGCCCGCAACGTGATGAACACGCCGGTGCTGCGCCCGGTTTCGCTGATCGTTCGCCGACTGCTGGATCTGCTGCGCGGCATTGATATGGCGATCTGGGGGCTGATCTTCGTGCGTGCCGTTGGCATGGGGCCGCTGGCCGGGGTGCTGGCGATTATCATGCAGGACGTCGGGCTGCTCGGGAAACTCTATGCCGAAGGGCATGAGGCAGTAGAGCGCTCGCCGGGTCGCGGGCTGAATGCGCTGGGTGCCACGGCGGTGCAGAAGCAGCGTTTCGGGATCTTCACCCAGTCCTTCCCGGCCTTCCTGGCGCTCAGCCTGTATCAGATTGAGTCGAACACCCGTTCGGCGGCGGTGCTGGGCTTTGTCGGGGCCGGTGGCGTCGGGCTGGTTTATGCCGAAAACATGCGCCTGTGGAACTGGGACGTGGTGATGTTTATCACCCTGATTATGGTGGTGATCGTGATGACGATGGATTACCTCTCGGCGAAGCTGCGCAAACGCTATATTCAGGGCCAGCCTGTGCCGCTGTTTGAGGCGAAGAAATAGCGGAACAGTGTGGTTAAGCGCGAAGATAAGCAGGACCGCGACTGACGAGTATAACTACCGCCAGCTGTGATTGAGTCTGATGCAGACTTTCGGAATGGAAACGAAAGTCTGCATCATTCACGGGATCAGTTCAGCTGGTCAGCAATCAGCCACCACTTACGGTTAAGCTCATAATACCGATCGCCGGGCTTCGGCGTTTTTTCCCATGGCTTATCGATAATGTAGTGAATGTTTTTTACCCGCCGATCGTTCCATATGTCGGGATGCTGATGCGGCAGCGTCTTCAGCGCGTTGTACACCCACGGCAGCGGTTGCCAGCGATCGCGGTAAAACTGATTCAGGAAATCCTGTTCGGCGAAAAGATAGGTGGACAGGTCATCCAGCGCCGCCAGCTGTGCCATCATCGCGTCAAAAACGGCCTTATCCGGCGTCAGCAGCAGAAAGCCGCCGTTGAGATAGTTATCCACCTTGTCAGGCTGCTCAACGTGCTCCTCTCCCTTGCACCAGCTGTAAAAGCAGTTTTCCGGCGTCCAGTCGCTGGGATAGCTGGCGATGCGATTGGGGTTGCAGCGGCAGGCGTGACAGGCTGCAATGTGATCCGCTGACAGCGGCAGGGCAAAAACCTCGTCCATATTCTGCGTCACCAGCATATCCGCATCCAGAAAGACCAGCCGCTCGAATTCAGTGAACGTCCACGCCGCCAGTTTGGTCCACACTTCGGCAAAACGCGCATTGGCATAACGATTTTCCAGCGTGGGGTCCGGGCTGACCGGGTCCACCTCTCTCACCAGGCAGCCATCCTGCTCCAGCGTTGCCCGCACCCCCGCGCCGATATTCCCGGTGACCATCACCATCAGGAGATAGCGACTGCCGCTCACCTGCAGCGATTTTGCCAGCGCGCGCACGCCAATCAGGTAGCCCGGCTGGGTCAGTAACGTAGTCCATGCCATCATGGCGATATCTCCTTAGCCCAGCAGGCGTTGACTGAACGCGTTGCTGAATTTATGTTGCGGGTCCAGCGCCTCGCGCACTTCACGAAACGCCGCCATTTGCGGATACAGCGTTGACCAGTCGTACAGATCCGCATCAAAGTATTTTCCCCAGTGCGGGCGGCCGCCTTCTTCCGCCAGCAGTTTTTCAACCTCATGCAGAAAGGCCACGCCCTCTGCGGAGAGGGAACCGTCTTCGGCGTAATAGACCACAAAGCCGAAGAAGCAGCTCTCCTGCTGCCAGGCCGGGCTGAGCCAGCTTTCCGACGCGCCGGTACAGCGCAGGATCACCGGGTAGTGCAGATGCGGCTGATTCTCCGCGTGCCAGCGTTTAATACGCGCGATAACCGCGCCCGCGCGGGCCAACGGAATGGCGATCTCGACATTGATCTGTGGGGTGGCAATGCCGCGACAAAATACCTGATAGACATCGCCGGTAACGTCCGAAAAATCTTTAAAACGGGTGACGGTACGAAACGGCTTGCCGTTTTCATCGCGGATCTGCGTGTCGTTACGCATATGCTCCAGCGTCTGATCGATGGTCTGATTCATCGCATCGCTGGTTTCCTGATGGATAAGCGGATCGCCGTGATTAGCGTGATACTGTGCGCGCTCTTCGTCGGTGGCTTCCCGTGCTGCCCACACGTGCACCTGATTCTCATCGGGGAACCACCAGGCTTTGCTCAGCGCATAGTTGCGGTTCCACTCCAGCAGATCGTCTGCCAGCGTGTCGCCGCTAACGGCATTCTTAAAGCAGGTATAGACGGCAGAAGGGCGGGTGCGCAGCGTCACGGCGGTCACCACGCCAAGGCATCCCAGGCCGAGCTGCACCGCGTGGAACCACGGATGCTGGCGATCAAATTCTTCAACGCTGCCGTCGGCCAGCACCATGCGGATGCGCAGCGCCTCATCACCGATGGAACTCTGATACAGCCCCTGGCCGTGGGTGCCGGTCGCCAGGGCGCCTGCCAGCGTTTGCGAGTCAATAACGCCGGGCGATGCGGGCAGCATGCGTCCCATTGCCGTCAGCAGTTCATACACTTCATGCAGCGGCGTGCCGCCGGCGAAGGTGGCGCTATTGGCATCGTGGGATATCAGGCCGCGCAGCCTGCTGGTATCAATTAGCCGGTCATCGGCGTTTCCCAGCGCCAGCATACGGCCCGGCGACATTCGGCTGCCCATCACCCGCAGCTTGCCAGACGCAGCGACTACCAGTTCGCACAGGTGGCGCTCACTTTCCGGCTGGAGTATCTGCTTTTTATCCGCCAGTGGCGCATTTTGCGCCCAGTTCCACAGGCGAGGTTCCTGTGGCGGCAGCCTGGTATTGCGCTGAGGAAAATCAGAGTTTTTACGCGTCATCGACAACTCCTGTAAAGCTGGATCGGGAGAGTGGACTATTAAGCGTAGACAAAAAACCCGTTATCTGGTGATAACGGGCGGAGAAATTTGTACAGGCGTGATTTTATTGTACAGATTAACTTCCCGAAGGTTGCAGATAACGCAGAGTGGCATCCACCACCAGCTTACGGTTGCGCTTAATACTCTGGCTTTCCGTCTCTTCGCTGCCGAATAGGCTGTTAAAGGTGTAGCGGTTGGAGACATTATGGAAGCAGATACTGCTGATTAATCGGTGAACATCCACCGTTGAGACGCTGCTGGCGAATTCTCCGCTCTCTTTACCCCGATTCAACACCTCATCCAGCACGTTCAGCGCGCTCTGGTTCAGCGTGCGGATCGATTCTGACTGGCTGATATAGCGGCCACGCATCAGGTTTTCACTGCATATCAGCCGCATAAAATCAGGATGGTTGATGTGATAATCAAAGCTTGCTTCGGCCAGGCAGGCAATCGCCTGCGAGGGTGACATCTCGGCGAGGTTCAGGCCGGTTTCATGCTCGCGGATCTGCTGATAGACCTGATGCAGCACCGCAATATAAAGCTGCTCTTTATTATTGAAATGGTAAACCACCATGCGTTTGGTGGTTCCCGCATTATCGGCGATTTGTTCCATGCGCGCGCCCTGCAGGCCAAATTCGGCAAAGGTGGTAAGCGCGCTGGCAATAATGCGTTTTTTTAACCCTTCCGGATCGTTCTTACGTTTGGCGGGGGCAGACATAACCTGTAAATATCCATTATCTTTCCGTGGAAACCGTCACCAGAGTAACGTCTGGCGCGGCGATTTACAAAGAGAGAAAGTTCCGGATTTCGCGGCCGCCGCTGACTTCCTGCCATCAGCCGCTAACAAAGTGCAGGGGGCGCTCAGTGGAATGCAGGCTGGTTACGATTCAGAGTGGCCACATGAGAACATCTCTTTCAGAGAAAAAAGGATAGTCACTATCGTTCCCGATCAATCAGTGCCATTTGCAGATGGCGCTCAATAAAGTTTGCTTTGAATGCACTATAACGCTGGGCATCGTTATTACAGAGTAAGGCAGCCTCACGCTTAATATCCGCGTAACGTTCAGAAATATCATTATTTTCAATGAGGTAATCACGAAAGGCAAGATGCCTTAAGACCTGCGTATCCCCAACTGCAAACGCATGCACCTGATGGCTACGCCGATCGGCGCCTTTAATGAAATATCGACGGCCTGAAATCCCGTTCTCACCACGCGCAACATATCCGGCGCGGCTCATTTCGGTATTATCCAGTGCACTGAGATCGGAAACTTCCAGCAGTATGTCTATTACAGGCTTGGCTGCAAGACCGGGAACTGAAGTACTACCTATGTGATGGATATCTTTGGCCACCTGTCCGAGCAATGTCTTAATCAATAAACGTTCCGCTTCAAACATTTCTGGCCATTTTTTATCGTATGGCACGACAGTAATTGTCCGCATAATGACGCTCTCCATTGGCCTGTACTATCAAGAATATCACGCTAACGGCAAATCTAATCCACGCTATAAAGATTCAATCGTTTTTTTATGTTTACATGCATAATCCGGAAATAATTTTCATCCTGTTTTAAAGGAAGCGCCGATGCGTACTCGTCCATCATCACGGTTGATCGTGCTATCGCAGGAAAACCACGTCTTACTGTTCAATTTTTCCCATAAAAATGATGCCTTAAGCGGCCAGTCATACTGGGCAACGCCGGGCGGGGGAGTGGAAAACAATGAGTCATACGAGCAGGCGGCCTTACGCGAATTGCTGGAGGAAACCGGGCTGGAAAGGCATGCAGTTGGAGACTCCGTCGCATCCCGAACCTTCCCAATGATGCTACCTGATGGTGAAACCGTACTGGCAGAAGAGCGTTTCTTTTTAATTTATACGGATAAGGCGGAGATCGATTGCTCAAGGTGGAGCAGAAATGAACGGGAAGTCATCAGCAGGCACCGCTGGTGGACGCGAGAAGAACTTATGCAAACTCATGAAACCGTCTTCCCTCGCGATATTATCCTGGAAATACTGGGGGGCGGTTGAGGGTGTTTTCGGTGTTATGCGAGATCATTTTCTGATTTTGGGCTTTTGGCGCTCAGGTGGTTAATGCATGCTTTGAGGGGCGGCTTTGAGCGAAAAGCGGACATTTATAACTTCATTGTATGTTAAGTTAGATGCGAGAGGTTACGAGCTCACAGTCATTATATGACTAGACTGTCGCCAGCTACCTAACCTTCAAGATAAAAATTGCTTGACATTCAATTTTGCATGGCAAAATCACTTGGTTATTATGAAGGACATGAACTATGAAGCTTGTAACCGCAAAAGTAGGGCCCTTTCGTTCCATTAATGAACCTCAAGAAGTGTCAATTGATTCGGAAGTAACTGTAATTGTCGGCATGAATGAAGCTGGTAAAACTGTTTTCTTGAAAGCCTTGCATAAATCTAGTGATGCTTTAGGTAAGGAAACATTCAATGTGACAGATGATTATCCAAGGAAAGATCTCACCGCTTATAAGCGACGCCATGAAGAAGAACCTGATAATGCCGTTGTGTTAACTTACGAACCAAATGAAGCACAAATAAATAAAGTAAATGCATCTGTAGGGTCAGAAATACAAAAAGGATTTACGTTCAAAACGATAGTAAATTATAAAAATGGCAGAGCGATTTCTATTAATGTGCAGGACTCCCCAGCATTAAAAAAAATGGCGATAAATTCTAACCTGAGCGATGAAGTAAAGGAAGAATTAAAAAAAGCAGCTGATATTAGGTCCGCGTTAACGAATTTGCTGGCTATAAGCACTAGCAACGAGGCTGATAAAAGCCTAATTGAATCGTTGACGAAAAGAGTAGCTGCAGCAGACTCCTCTTCAGGGTGGGATCAGATATGTGCATATGAAGCATACCATCACTTCAAGGCATTTATACCTAAATTCTTATATTTTAGTGACTATGACATATTACCTGGCAAGCTCAATCTGACTGACTTAAAACAGCGATTGAAAGCTGCAAATGCAGACCCTGCAAATGCACACAAACAAATTGAACCAAAGCATAAGGCTGTTCTTGCACTGCTTCGCATGGCCGAGGTTGAGTTAGAGGATTTCGATAACGATACCTCTTACGAGGAGCTTAAATCTCAAATTGAGGCAGTATCGATAAGTTTAACCGATCAAGTTCTTGAATTTTGGAAGCAAAACGAAGACCTGGAGGTAGAGATAGATATACGAACGGACTCTTCAGATGCCAGTCCTTTCAACAACGGACCAAACATTTACCTCCGCATTAAGAACCGGCGTCACCGTGGCGTATCAACTCCGTTTGATCAGCGAAGCCGAGGTTTTATCTGGTTCTTCAGTTTCTTAGTGTGGTTCGATAGCGTTCAACATCAAATAGATCCGAGTGGGTCTAACTCAAAGAAAAACCTGATTCTGTTACTAGATGAACCAGCACTAGCATTGCACGCACTGGCTCAAACAGATTTTCTTAACTACATAGATAATCTTTCAACGGATCACCAAGTAATATATACAACCCACTCACCTTTTATGGTTAATTCAGACAGACTACACCAAGTCAGAGTAGTGGAAGATAAAGTAAAAATTGGAACGATTATTTCAGACAATTTATCTGGCTCTGATCCGCGCACAATCTTTCCCCTACAAGCAGCTCTAGGATGGAACTTGGCCCAAAACTTGTTTGTCACAAAATATAATTTACTTGTCGAAGGTATATCAGAACTTTCCATATTGCAAGCCATGTCAAAAGTTATTGAGATAAAAGGTGGTAGAGGTCTAATTGATAACGCGACAATTGTTCCAGTAGGAGGCTTAAGCAATGTCGCAACATTTGTCTCCCTTTTAGGGGCAAATGGCCTAAACCTCACAATATTGCATGATTACAACGGGAAACCCGATCAGAAACTCGAATCACTAATCCAACAAAAATTACTAAAGAAAAAGGCGGTATTTAATTTCTCTCAATTCCGTGACATATCTAATATAGGGAGCAACAGTATCCCAACGGATGTCGAAGATTTGCTAGATCCTGATGTTTATTTGAAAATTTTCTCTATGGTATATCAAAAAGAACTGGGCGGCGTTGTGATTGATAATGATGATATTCCCGCAGGGGATCGCATTGTTCAGCGTATCGAAAAATATCTTTCAAATAACAGTGTGAAAATAAGACCATCTGGTGGGTATAATCATTATACCGTTGCTGCCGCTTTTGCAACTCACACACCTGAAAGCTTGTCAGACGACACTATAATTCGATTTACGGAGCTTTTCAAAGAAATAAATAATTCTTTAAAATAACTCATGAAGTTACAGTCGGTGTATTGACACCGACTGGTATACTAAAATTTACTATTCACTCTAAAGTTGAAAAGCGGCTCAGAACTCTTAATGCATCGGATAAAGATAAGGTGTTTTTAAATTTAAATTATTCGGTTAACTACATTATTTTTAATGTGGGCTTATATGATTTATCTATAAATTCGAAATTCATCTAACAATTAACATTCTATAGTTCCTTATTACTATGGACCTAAATGCTGTACTTCCGCTTCTGGTACTTACCCGCCATAAACCACCAAGCAACTCAAAAAAACTCCAGCCCCACAGTGAAGCTATCGTTTTGCATCACATCAACAATCGCGGCGTCTCTAACCGCCGCGCCCCATCAAAGATCACACCGCAGTAAACCACGGATGCATGCGCTCTACGACCTGCTGATAGTGTTCTTTAATCAGCTTTTCCTGCCGCTCGGCGTCGGGGAGCGGACCGCCGCGCAGTACGGCTTCGGCGGTAGAGCCGAAAATAATAATGCCGCGGGTGGCGATATCGGCGGCGGCGATATAGCCCGCCATCACGTTCTCTTCCAGACCGCTCAGGGCCGACTTTTCACGGCATTCGGCAGCCAGCTTCGTCAGCTGTTTAAACAGGCTAACCGTGTCGCCCAGCACCGGAATTTTTCTGGCGGAGTCGTTGAGAATACGTTGCAGATCGTCGAAAACGTCAGCGCCATTGCCTTCGCTGAACAGCGCTTCCAGCGCCTGCTGCCACTGATGATAGGTGTGATTAAACAGCGCATTCTGCACCAGGATCGGGCTGGCGTGCTTCCAGGGAAACTTGTCGATCAGGCGCGAAACCTGCTTCTGTAATGCGGAGAACTGCGCTTTGTCGAGCAACTTTTTCGGGGTGACCGTGTTCAGCTCATCGAGAAACTTCCCAATCTCTTTTTCCGCCTTGGGCGTCCGCAGCGGCAGGCTTTTACGCTGTTGTAACAGCTTGAGCTGGCTGAGATCGTAAAAGGCCGCACTGACGCGTTCACCCGCCAGCAGAGCGCGGTTAACCAGCTGGATAACCTCCGCAGACTGCACCTGTGAACGCTGTTCCAGCAGGGAAGAGTGGAGCCGATCGTAAGCCGGAGACAGGCTGAGAACTGTATTCATCAGAATCCTCGCAGAGACGAAACCGCAGCCTTCAGGCCGGATAGTGCCACAGAGTATGGCAGATTATTCTCTGCTCAACAGCCGGAACCTGCTTTTGCCAGACGCCAGGCGCTGGGCGAGCAGTTGAAGCACTGATGAAACACTTTGGCAAACTGCATCTGGCTGCTGTATCCCACTGAATAAGCGATGATTTTTATTGGCAGGCTGCGATCCTCAAGCAGAGAGGTGGCGGCATTCATCCGCAGCTGTAACAGATATTGCTTAGGGCCGTAGCCAAACTGCTGCTGAAAAAGGCGGCTGAGGTAGCTGCGGTCGATATTACAAAAGGCGGCCACTTCGCTCATCGTCACGCTGCGGTGATAGTGGCGCTCAAGGTAGTTAACCGCCGCGTCCAGGTGACGATTGCCCCCGCTTGCGGCATCAAAGCGGCGGCCAGCGGCGGCATTGGCGATCAGCGCATCCAGCAGCAGGCAGGTCAGGCCGGTAATGCGCAGCGAATACTGCGGATCTTCTGCAATCAGCTGTTGAAGTAGCTGCGACTCTATGGCCGGTAAAAGCGGGTCTTTTGGCCGCCAGATCGGCATTTCACGGCGTAACCCGCATTTTTCAAAACTTCTGGCGGCGATCAGACCATCCAGTTCGATCCACATATATTCCCACGGCGTCTGTTTATCGGCCGTGTAGGTGGTGATCTCGTGTGGATGAATCAGAAACGCTTCGCCTTTTACCACCGGCCAGCGCTGTTTTTCGGTATACAGCGTGCCGCTGCCGGTTATCACATAATGTAAAAGATAATGCTGCCGAACAGCCGGGCCATAACTGTGACGGCTGGCACAAACTTCGTGGCCGTACTGATAGATATTCAGGCCAAACTGGGTGATGTCATCGGGGTTGATATCTTTTTGCACGATTATTTCCCGTTTTAATTCATGTTATTACAGCATGTTTTTCGAACGGGCTGCGTGATGCCCTGAAAATAGTGTGATGTCACAACATAAAACTCCTTCGTCATCGGCGCAATTAGCGAGCCGGATCACACTTCACTGTGGCGGTCATTTTTCACCATATCAATGTCAAAAAATGACATAGGCAGCGGCCGCCGGCTTGCCTAGAGTTGAGTCGACTTCTCCTCATGACGTAACAAGGAATCGACAATGAAAATTACCTTTTAGGTGCGGGCAGTACGGTATTCGCGAAAAATGTGCTGGGGGATATTCTGGCTACCCCGGCGCTACAGCAGGTGGAAATAGCGCTTTATGATATCGATGCACAGCGCCTGGACGACTCCTGGAGAATGCTAAATAACCTCAACGCCAACCTTCGTCAGGGAAAGGCGCGGATTGAGAAATATTCCGGTGTGGAACAGCGGCTGAATGCGCTTCGCGGTGCGAACTACGTCATCAATGCGATTCAGGTGGGCGGCTACGATCCCTGCACCATTACCGACTTTGAGATTGCCAAAAAATTCGGCCTGCGGCAGACCATCGCCGATACGCTGGGCATCGGCGGCATCTTCCGCGCGCTGCGCACCATCCCAGTGATGATGGACTTCGCCCGCGATATGGAAGCAGTGTGCCCGGATGCGTGGCTGCTGAACTACACCAACCCGATGGCCTCGTTGACCGGCGCGATGCTCCAGCATACCGGCATTAAAACCGTCGGCCTGTGCCATAGCGTGCAGGTCTGCGCCGAAACGCTGCTGAAATCCGTGGATATGTCTACCGAGGGGGTGAAATGGCAAATCGCCGGGATCAACCACATGGCCTGGCTATTGAACATTACCCGCGACGGGGAAGATCTTTACCCGGAAATTAAGCGCCGCTCCCTCGCGCTGCAGCAGGCGACGCACGATGATATGGTGCGCCACGAAATTATGCGGGTGTTCGGCTACTACGTTACCGAATCCTCCGAGCACAACGCCGAGTACATGCCTTACTGGATCAAGCGCAACTACCCGGAGCTGATTGAGCGCTTTAACATTCCGCTGGACGAGTATCCGCGCCGCTGCATTGAGCAAATTGACCGCTGGCAGCAGCAGCGCGACCGCCTGACGCAGAACGACAATCTCAGCCACACCCGCAGCCACGAATATGCCTCGTGGATGATTGAGGCGATGGAAACCGACGTGCCGTACAAAATCGGCGGCAACGTGCTGAATCACGGCCTGATCACCAATCTGCCGAAAGAAGCCTGCGTGGAAGTGCCGTGCCTGGTGGACGGGCAGGGGATCACCCCGTGCTACGTTGGCAACCTGCCGCCGCAGCTGGCCGCGCTGAACCGTACCAATATCAATACCCAGCTGCTGACCATCGAGGCGGCTATCACCGGCAAGAAAGAGCACGTCTATCATGCCGCGCTGCTCGATCCGCATACTTCGGCCGAACTGTCGATTGATGACACCGTCAGGCTGTGCGACGAGCTGATCGCCGCGCACGGCGACTGGCTGCCCTCCCTGCATTAATCCCGATAAACGGGCGAGCCACGACGGTTCGCCCACATGGCCGGGCAGGGTGCCACGGCCGGAGAACACCAACTCTGGGGTATCACGATGAGCGTTTCGCTGAAAACAAAGGTCAGCTACGGGCTGGGTGCCTTTGGCAAAGATTTCGCTATTGGCATTATCTATATGTACCTGATGTACTACTACACCGATGTGGTTGGCGTTTCGGTCAGCATGGTGGCCTCACTGTTCCTGGTGGCGCGTATTCTGGATGCGTTTTTCGACCCGGTGATGGGCTGGATCGTTGAACGCACCCGCAGCCGCTGGGGGAAATTTAAGCCGTGGATACTGATCGGCACGCTGACCAACTCGGTGGTGCTGGTGTCGGTGTTCTGCGCGCACTACTTTGAAGGCGCGGCGCTGATTGCCTGGATCTGGGCCACCTATCTGCTGTGGGGCTTTACCTATACGCTGATGGACGTACCGTTCTGGTCGCTGGTGCCGTGTATCACTATCGACAAACGCGAACGCGAAGCGCTGATCCCATGGCCGCGCTTCTTTGCCAGCCTGGCGGGCTACACCACCGGAGTGATCGGCCTGCCGCTGGTGGCGTACCTGGGCGGTGGTGATAAGGGGCAGGGCTTTATGCTGTTCTCGCTGATACTGGTGGTGTTCTTTATCCTCTCGGCGATCATTACCCTGTGCAATATAGAAGAGAAATACTCCTCTTCCGCCACCCCGAACGCGGCGGAGTACACCACGATTAAAGCGGTGCTGAGCATGATCTTCCGCAACCGCCCGCTGTTTGCCCTGCTGCTGATGGCGCTGGCGTGGAACCTGGCGCACAATGTGATCACCGCGTTTGCCATCTACTACTTTACCTACGTCGTTGGCCGCGCCGAGCTGTTCCCGTGGTACATGATGTACGCCGGGATTGCCAACCTGATCGCCATTCTGCTGTTCCCGAAACTGGTCGCTCGCTTCTCGCGCCGAGCTATCTGGATCAGCGCCTCGGTGCTGCCGGTGCTTAGCTGCCTGCTGCTGCTGGCGGTGGGGATGTTTGCCCCGGGCAGCGCCACGCTTATCTCGCTGTCCGGTATTCTGGTCAACGTTGGCGGGGCCTTCTTCTGGGTGATGCTGGTGATTATGGTCGCCGACACCGTGGACTACGGCGATTACGCCCTCGGCGTGCGCATTGAAAGTATCGCCTTCTCGGTGCAGACCATGGTGGTGAAAGCCGGAGCGGCGTTTGCCGGACTGCTGATCGGTGTGATGCTCGGTGTCGTCGGCTACGTGCCGGGCGCACAGCAGTCGGCCAGCACGCTGCTCGGTATGCAGGGGATTATGATCGGCCTGCCGCTGATGTTCTTTATGCTGACCCTGTGGATTTACCTGCGCCACTACAAGCTGGATGGCGAGCTGCTGCACCGCATGCAGCGCGCGCTGCAGCAGAAATATGATGGCCACGCCAGCGTAACCGCGCCGCAGGCTGGCACCCTGGCAGATGATTACCCGACGGGCGCAGCGCCATCTACAGCAAAGAGCGATAATTACTCCCCGGCCAGCGCGGCCGAGGTGCCACGCAGCTGAATCCGCATGGCGAAATGTAACCGCTGATTTCCAATTGTAATGTTATAAGGTAACGTATATCATCCCCGGCGCAGGCGTTTGTCTGCGCTGTTCCATTTTCTCTGGATTAAGGATTGATATTCTGATGCGCAAAACTGTTTTATCGCCGCTGCTGGCGCTGATGCTGACTGCCGTTTCGGCGGGTGCCTTCGCGGATGCTCCGCGCGTGGCGAAGCTGGTGGCCCCGTTTGAAATTAAAGGCACCGACCCCACGCTTTCGGGTGACATCTTCCTGAAAATGTCGATTGTTGAAACGCTGATTAATGCCGATGCCGCCGGGAAACCGCTGCCTGGCCTGGCCAGCAGCTGGAAGGTCAGTGACGATGGCCTGACGTGGCGCTTTGCCCTGCGTTCCGGCGTGACCTTTCACGACGGCAGCCCGCTGACCGCCGACAGCGTGGTTAACGCGCTGGAAGTGGCGCGCAGCCAGCCGGGCCTGCTGGATAAGGCTCCGATTACCGCCATCCGCGCCGAAACGGGGGAGGTGGTGATTGCGCTCAGCCAGCCGTTCACTCCGCTGCTGGGGCTACTGACCGAGAACCGCGCGCAGATCCTCGCCCCCGCATCCTATAATGCCGAACATAAAGTGGTGCAGGTGATCGGCAGCGGACCGTACCGCCTGACCTCATTACAGGCGCCGCAGAAGCTGACCGTCAGCCGCTATGACGGCTACTGGGGCGATAAGCCGGCCATTGAACAGGCCAGCTATATGTCGGCGAGCCGTGCGGAAACCCGCGCGCTGATGGCCGAGAGCAGCGATGCCGATATGGTATTTAACCTCGATCCCGCCAGCCGCGCCAGGCTGAAGAAAAATCCTAAGCTGACCCTGCTGGCGGTGTCCATTCCGCGCACCGTGCTGGTAAAAGTTAACGCCGGGCATCCGCTGCTGAACGATGTCCGCGTGCGTCAGGCGCTGAGCCTGGCGATCGATCGCGAAGGGATTGCCCGCGCCATCCTGCGCTACCCGGCCGCGGCCGGTCAGCTGTTCCCGCCGTCGGTGGCACAGTGGCATAACGCCAGCCTGGCACCGCTGACCACCGATACTGCTCGCGCGCGCGAACTGCTGGCGCAGCTGGGCTGGCAGCCGGGCGCTGACGGTATTCTGCAACGCGACGGCAAGCCGTTCTCGCTGACGCTGACCACCTATCCCGATCGCCCCGAGCTGCCGCTGATTGCCGCCGCGATCCAGCAGCAGCTGCGCGAAATCGGCGTGCAGTTGACCATTAACTCGACCAACTCCGGCGAAATCGCCTTAAAACATCACGATGGCTCGATGGAGCTGGGGCTGGTGGCGCGTAACTTTGCGCTGACGCCGGACCCGCTCGGCACGCTGCTACAGGACTACCCGCCACAGGGCGGTGACTGGGGCGCGATGAACTGGTCTGACGCCACCTTCAATCAAACCCTGGCCCAGCTGGTGCGTGGCAGTAATCCGCAAGAGAGCGACGCAGAACGTCAACAGCTGACGCGCATTCTGCAAACCGAGCTACCGACCATTCCGGTGGCGTGGTATCAGCAAACGGCGGCGGTGTCATCGCGCCTGAGCGGTGCCGCGCTCGATCCGTTTGAACGCACCTTCGGGCTGGAAAAAATGAGGTGGCGTGAATGATCCGTCTGCTCGGTTTCCGTCTGCTGCAGGCCGGACTGGTGGCGCTGCTGGTGGGCGGTCTGACTTTCGTGCTGATGCGTATGCTGCCCGGTGATGTCGCCTATCGCATCGCCGCCGGACGCTACGGTTACGACCGCGTCGATGCCGCTGCCGCGCAGGCCGTACAGCAGGAGCTGGGGCTGGATCGCCCGGCCTGGCAGGCACTGGCCGACTGGTTTATGCAGCTGCTGCGCTTTAATCCTGGTAATTCGCTGGTCTCCGGCGAGCCGGTGATGGGCGAGATTGCCCATCAGCTGGGGCAGACAATGCATCTGGCGGCGGTGGCCCTGCTGCTGTCGCTGCTGATGGGGCCGCCGCTGGGCATTATTGCCGGGCTGTCCCCCGGCGGTAAGCTGGATCGCCTGCTGCTGGCGATCTCCACCACGCTGCGTGCGCTGCCGCACTTCGTGCTGGGGCTGATCCTGGTCTTGATCTTCGCGCTGGGGCTTGGTCTGCTGCCCGCCGCCGGATACGGCGATGCTGAGCACGTGCTGCTGCCCGCGCTGACGCTGGCGCTCGGGCTGGCTGCGGTTTCCAGCCGGGTGGCGCGAAATGCTATGCGTCAGGTGACGGAATCACAGTGGTACAGCTTTGGCCGCACCAAAGGCCTGAAGCCGGGCACGCTGTTCTGGCGGCACGGCCTGCGCAACGTCAGCGTACCGGTGGTCACTTATCTGAGCGTGCAGTTCATCTATCTGGTTGAAGGGGTGATCGTGGTGGAAACCCTGTTCGCCTGGCCCGGAATTGGTCACGCGCTGGTGCATGCCATTTTCCACCGCGACGTGCCGATGATTCAGGGGACCGCGCTGATTA
The DNA here is from genome assembly GCF_016624545.1 of Erwinia sp. S38. Lineage (NCBI taxonomy): Bacteria > Pseudomonadati > Pseudomonadota > Gammaproteobacteria > Enterobacterales > Erwiniaceae > Erwinia > Erwinia sp. S38. The sequence goes on from NZ_JACVTS010000031.1 coordinate 42,130, forward strand.
TGGGGCTGATGTTTGTGTTGCTTAATGCGTTGAGCGACGGCCTGTGCTACCTGTTGGACCCACGGAGAAAAACCGTATGATGACGCTGTTACGAAAAGCCTCACGCGCTCAGCTGGCTGGGGCGGCGATCCTCCTGCTCCTGCTGATCTTTGCTTTTGTGCTGCCGTTAATCTGGCCGCAGGACCCGGTGCGTCAGCAGCTGATGCTGGCGCTACAGTGGCCGGAATGGCAGTCGCCGTTTGGCTACGATCACCTTGGCCGCTCGCTGTTTGCCCGCCTGACGTCGGCCATTCGGCTGTCGCTGGGCCTGGCGCTGGTCAGCGTGCTGAGTGCGATGATTCCCGGCATCCTGCTGGGCGTGCTGGCGGCGTTGCGAGGCGGAATAGTCGATCGCGGCATCGGCCTGCTGTCGGATACGTTTCTTGCGCTGCCGGGGCTGCTGTTGGTGCTGCTGCTTACCGCGCTGGTGCCGGATTCGGCGCTGATGCTGTATGTCGGCATCTCGCTGCTGCTGTGGGTGGAGTATTTTTGTCTGAGCCGTGCGATTGCCCGGCCGATACTGAACTCACCGGCGGTACAGGCCTCACGCCTGCTGGGCTTTGGTCCGTTGACGATTTTCCGCCGCCACCTGTGGCCGGAAATGGCACCCATGGTGCTGACCGTCGGTGCCTTCGGTGCCGCCAGCGCGATTATGGCGATTGCCGCGCTGGGCTTTGTCAGTGTCGGCGTGCGTCCGCCCACCCCGGAGCTGGGGCTGATGATGACCGAAATGCTGCCGTACTATGACGAAGCGCCGTACGCACTGCTGCAGCCGGTGGCGGTGGTATTTTTACTGGTATTAAGCCTGCTGCTGCTGGCAGGGAAGGAGAAAGCATGAGCCTGCTGGAGATTGAAAATGCCGCAGTCAGCGGTGACGGCGTGGTGGTTGAACCGTTGACATTTGTGCTGAATCCCGGTGAACCCTTTACCCTGTTGGGCGAAACCGGTTCGGGGAAAAGCCTGCTGGCTCAGGCGGTGATCGGCACGCTGCCGACCGGACTGGCTGCCAGCGGCACGCTGCGAATTGACGGTGAAGCGCACGATCTGGCTGGCCGTCCGGCGATGGCGCTGTGGGGGCACCGGTTGGGGATACTACCGCAGGAGCCGTGGCTGGCGCTTGATCCGACCATGCGGGCTGAACAGCAGGTGGCGGAAGGTTATCGCTACGTGTGTGGTATGGAAAAAAGCCCGGCGCTGCGGGCGGCAAGGGACGATCTGGACGCGCTGGGCGTGGGGCACGCAGCGGCTCGCCTGCCGCAGGCGCTGTCCGGCGGCATGGCCCAGCGCGTGGCCTTCGCCGCCGCGCGGGCGGGCGGAGCGCAGATTATCGTCGCCGATGAGCCGACCAAGGGGCTGGACGTGGCGCGCCGCGATGAGGTTATCGCGCTGCTGATGCAGGAGGTGCGCGCGGGCGGCGGGCTGTTCACCATCACCCACGACATCGAACTGGCGCGGCAGATTGGCGGCGAAGTGGCGGTGATGCTGCACGGTAAGATTATCGAACGCGGCAGGGCGGATCAGGTGCTGGATCATCCTCAGCATCCGTATACCCGCCAGCTGTTGGCCGCCGATCCGAGCCGCTGGCCGCTGCGCGAACACAGGCCGTACGGCGGTCAGGTGGTGCTGGAGGCAAAAAACCTGAGCAAAACGCGCGGCGGCAGGCAGCTTTTTTCCGGTCAGTCGCTGAGGGTGCATGCCGGAGAGGTGATTGGTATCACCGGGCCGAGCGGCTGCGGTAAAAGCAGTTTTGGCGATATCCTGCTTGGGCTGCTGGCCGCCGACGGCGGTGAGGTTCAGCGCGATCGCCAGCTGGCGGCGGTGAAGTATCAGAAAATCTTCCAGGACCCGCCATCGGCCTTTGCGCCCCGGGTGACGCTGCGCCAGGCGCTGGCGGATGTGGTACGCCACCATAAGCTGGATGCCGGGCGTATTGCACCGCTGATGGCGCGGTTAAAGCTGCAGCCTGTGCTGCTGGATCGTTTGCCCGGTGAGATTTCCGGCGGTGAACTTCAGCGCTTTGCGCTGCTGCGCGTGCTGCTGCTCGATCCGGTGTTTCTTTTTGCCGACGAACCGACCTCACGCCTCGATGTGTTGACCCAGCAGCAGACGGTGGAGCTGATGGTCGAGGTGGCGGCGGAGCAGAACTGCGCTCTGCTGGTGGTGAGTCACGATGAGGCGTTAATCGATCGGATTAGCCATCGGCGGATTCGTTTTGGCGGTGAGGAAGTGGTTCAGGAGATGGGGCGGTCGGCGATAGCGCAGCCCGTTTGACGGCCGTTAAATTAAGGTGCTGCATGCTTTGGCGTTGCTGCCGGAGGGAGTACATTCCTGGACTCGAACGGGCTGGTTAGGTGCTGCATGTACAGCGTCTGGCGTATCGGGGCTGGCCGGAACACGGACCCGCTGTCACGTCCATGTCCGCTCGACCTCGCACTTCCCTGTGCTCGGACGGTCCGCTTATCCGTCCAGCCCCGATTGCCTGAGTGCTTTGGCGTTGCTGCTTGAATAACTGATTTCTTCTGGCAGCAACGCAATGATTGGAAGGGGAACCGTTACGGGACAGGTTAGCCGGGTGTCTGCCGCATGGATGCGGCAGCCAAGCCTCCAGGGAGGATTCACGGCGACCCGGCGATCTGCCCGAAACGGTCGCCCCGTTCACCGATCTTTCAGCGAAATAGCGAAGGCAGCACATCCCTGTGCCTGAACAATCCGTTTATCAGGCAGAAAGCTCTTTACGAACGATCTCTGCACCCGCACTCAGGGCTTCCAGTTTGCCGGTTGCAACCTGACGAGATAACGGTGTCATACCGCAGTTGGTTGATGGATAAAGCTTATCGGCATCCACGAACTGCAGCGCTTTACGCAGCACATCGGCAACCTGTTCAGGCGTCTCGACGGTATTTGTGGCCACATCGATCGCGCCGACCATCACTTTTTTACCGCGAATCAGCTCGATCAGATCCATCGGTACGCGGGAGTTCATGCACTCCAGTGAAACGATATCGATGCTGGATTTCTGCAGTTTCGGGAACACCTCTTCATACTGGCGCCACTCTGTGCCCAGCGTTTTTTTCCAGTCGGTATTGGCTTTGATGCCATAGCCGTAGCAGATATGCACAGCCGTTTCGCACTTCAGACCTTCAACGGCACGTTCCAGAGCGGCGATGCCCCAGTCGTTCACCTCGTCGAAGAAGACGTTGAAGGCTGGCTCATCGAACTGAATGATATCGACACCGGCCGCTTCCAGCTCTTTCGCTTCCTGGTTCAGGATCTTAGCGAATTCCCACGCCAGCTTTTCACGGCTTTTGTAGTGACCATCATACAGCGTGTCGATCATGGTCATTGGACCCGGCAGCGCCCACTTAATCTGCTTATCGGTCAGCTTACGTAAAAACTTCGCATCTTCCACGAAAACGGGTTTTTTACGTACTACTTCACCAATGACCGACGGCACGCTGGCATCGTAACGATTACGGATACGAACGATTTCGCGCTTTTCAAAATCAACGCCGCTCAGGTGTTCAATAAACGTGGTCACGAAGTGCTGACGGGTTTGCTCGCCGTCGCTGACAATATCAATCCCTGCACGAACCTGATTATCCAGCGTCAGGCGTAAAGCATCCTGTTTACCCGCAATTAACTCATCGCCTTCTAATTTCCACGGTGACCAAAGCGTCTCCGGCTGTGCCAGCCATGTTGGTTTCGGTAAGCTGCCAGCGGTTGACGTAGGTAACAAAATTTTCATGAAAAATGACCTTGTATATTGGGTGGATCAAATAGCGTAATCAGCGGACCATTCTTCAAGAACGGCCTGATAAGGTTTGATAAAGTGCAGCTCGGTGAACTTGCCTTGCTCAACGGCTAGCTGGCTACGTTCTACTCGATCGTAAACAATCAGAGTTAATGAGTGATCCTGATGATTCAGGCTTGGCTGATAGCACTGCCCGGCCGCCGAGTTCGCGTTGTAAATCTCAGGGCGGTAAATTTTCTGGAACGTTTCCATGGTGCTGATGGTCGCAATCAGCTCCATATTGGTGTAATCGCTCAGCAGGTCGCCGGTGAAATAGAAGGCCAGCGGCGCAGCGCTATTTGCAGGCATGAAGTAACGCGCATGCAGGCCCATCTTGGCGAAATAGTGATCGGTCAGGGACGGTTCGTCCTGCTGATATTCAATACCCAGCACCGGATGGACATTCCCCGTGCGGGTGTAGACGTTTTTGCTGGAGACGCTCAGGCAGATAACTGGCTGCTTGGAGAAGTGCGCTTTATACGTTTCGGACTTCACGAAGCATTTAAAAATGTTGCCGTGCAGATCGCCGAAATTCTCCGGCGTGCTGAATCCCGTTTTACCTTTATTATGCTCTGACAGCAGCACGCTGAAATCATAATCACGAACGTAGGAGGAGAAGTTATTGCCGACAATACCTTCAATGCGTTCGTTGGTTTCTTTATCAATGATATTGGTTTTTAAAATTTCAATCACCGGGAAAGCACTATTGTGATTTTCGCCAGTAATATTTAAATCAACCGAAATAATATCAAGTTCGATAGCGTAACGATCGCTTTTGGGATTATCCCAGTGCGCCAGGTTATTGAGGCGATTATTCATCATCACCAGGGCATTGCGCAGGTTTTGCTGGCGGGTTTCACCGCGGGCCAGGTTAGCAAAGTTGGTGGTGATGCGCGTATTTTCGGATGGATTGTAGTTCTCATCGAAACGCGTTTTTTTAATCGAAAAATTAAATTCTTGAGTCATGGTAACCTGCCGTCTTGATTTCTGAATTAAAGCTGAATTTATTTATTGCCTTCTCAAATTTGCAATGTTCTTCTGGCTTTTCACTTCAGCAATCTTCATGATTGTCTATAGTAATTAATGCACATTTTATGCCAGACTATTTGCGTGAGGAAAAGTGATTTAATTTCACCGAACATGAAGAAATTTCATGATCGCGTGGGAGCGATGCGGTTTTGGACATGTTGGGCAGATTCAACGTCTGGCTTCGGTAGCTTCAGTCTGCGGGCATGGCGTATCGGGGTTGTCCGAACACGGACCTGCTGCCACTGAACTGAACCCCTTCCGCTCGGCCTCGCACGTCCAGGTGGCCATGGACCCGTTTATCCGCCCATCCCCGATTGCCTGCATGTTTCTGAGTTGCAGCCTAAAAACCCGCTGCTTTCTCCTTCATGCTCTGCTAAGTTAAAACAATGAACAACATTTTCTCAGCGTCATCCCACTCAGCGATCATTATTATCACCTCCTATACTCAGGTGGGATAACGCACGTCATTTTCCCGCCGGTAAGGCGGGCCTTACCGGTAATCAACCAGTGAGGTCAGTTATGAATAGCAATACGCCAGCAAAGACAGAAAAAGCCACGCTCCACCTGCTGTGTGGAAAAATCGCCTCCGGTAAATCTACGTTGGCTGACAAACTATCCGCCTCTCCCGGTACTATGATCATCAGTGAAGATCGCTGGCTTGCTGCACTTTATGCCGGTGAAATGCATTCCGTCGCCGACTATGTGCGCTGCGCCGCGAAGCTCAAAGAGGCGATGAAACCGCACCTGGTTTCCTTACTTCAGGGCGGCGTTTCGGTGGTGCTGGATTTTCCGGCAAATACCCGGGCGAATCGCGACTGGATGATGAGCATTGTTGAGACATCCGGTGCAGATAATCGGCTGCACTATCTGAAGGTTTCTGATGAGGTATGCAAAGCGCGTTTGTGTGCTCGTAATGCGGAAGGTTCACACGATTTTGCGGCGACGGATGCACAGTTTGAATTAATCACCCGCTATTTCGCCGAACCCGGAGTGGATGAAGGTTTCGAGGTGATTGAATACCGTTAAGTCCTTCTCCTTTGCCCCTGCTTGATATGTTTTATTGGCTGGCACAGGGTGGGATCTTTCTCATTGTTAATATATTTCACCAAGATATTCATTTTATTTGAATAACAATCTGAGTTTTATCCCATCCGTTGCCTGGCCTGCTCTCCAGCCGTTCGGACCATTTTGAATAAAGGAAAAACCTGACTTTTAAGTGACTTGACAAAAATTTACTTTCAGCCGTTGGCTATTTCGCTTTCATTGATAATGGTAATGTCTATCAAACTCATTACTAATTGCTAGAAATATTCCGAGCGAACAATGAAACGCACAAAAATAGCTACTGCTTTAACATTCATTCTGGCCAGTAACATGGCCTGGGCCGCGGAAGAAACGATGACCGTTTCAGGCAATATTCTTGGAGATTCGCGGGCCGAAGAGGTGAAAACCTGGGCCGGAAGCCGAACGGTCATTAGTCACGATCAGTTGCAAAAAGGGGCTAACCGTACGCTGGACGATGCGCTACAGCGCGTTCCCGGGGTGAAAATTCAGGATGAGACCGGTACTGGCATTCTTCCGCAGATTTCCGTACGTGGTCTTTACGACAGTCGCAGCGGCCGGGCCCAGCTGCTGGAGGATGGTATTCCGCTGGTACTGGCTCCGTATGGTCAGGAAGGCATGTCGCTGTTCCCGGTCAGCTTCGCTACCATCGATAGAATTGATGTGGTGCGTGGCGGAGCGGCGGTACAGTACGGCCCGAACAACGTGGGGGGCGTCATCAACCTGATCAGCAAGCCCATTCCACTGAAGTGGGAAAATGAAATCGCCGAGCGCGCAACCTTCTATGGGAAAGGCCGAAACCTCTGGGATACCTACCTGCGTACCGGCGGCATGCTGAATGATGATTTCGGCCTGCAGGTGGAAGCGAACCAGGTAAAAGGGAACTCATTCCGCGCTGACAGCGCCAGCGAAGTGCAGAACCTGCGCGTGCGCGGCCTGTGGAATATCAATGAAGATACGACGCTTAACCTCTCCTATCAGTATTACGATGCTCATGCCGACCTTGCCGGTGCGCTAACCGCGGACGACTATCGCCGCGATCGTCGGCAGAATACCCGTCCGTGGGATAACTATGATGGCCACACAAAACGCTACAGTGCAGTCTATAACCAACAGCTGGGTTCCCTTGGATTCATCGACCAGGCAGAATTTAACTGGATGTTCTTTGGCCATGAATCCAAACGTGATTTCCACGTTGGAATGAGCAAAGTCGCTGGTCAAAGCTGGAATCCATCGCTACCTGCCGACATTGTGCAGAACTCACCACGCAGCTTCAAAGTCTGGGGCACGGAACCACGCCTGAGCATGGACATCAATGGCAACAGCGTGAACCAGCAGTGGATCATCGGCGGGCGCTTTGTCAGTGAAGAAGTGGATTATCAGGTGCGTCAGAAAACGCTGGCGACCGGCACCACGGCAATCACTCGTGACTGGAGCTTTGATGACCGGGCCTGGGCAGGGTATATCAGCAACGCCATAAAACTGTTTGACGACGCGCTGACCATCACCCCGGGAATGCGTTTTGAGCATGTGAATGAGAAATACACCGATAAAAATAGCGGTCAGCACTTCTCTTCTCCGGACGATCAGTGGCTGCCAGGCTTGACGGTCGGCTACCAGCTGACCCCTACGTGGTTCCTGTATGCCGATATGCAAAAGAGTCTGCGCCCGGCACAGGTTACGCAGATCGTGAAGGGGGGCGATGTCAGTTCCGAACTGGCGTGGAACTATGAGAGCGGCGTGCGCTATACGCCGACGAAAAATGTCAGTCTTCAGGCCGGGTTGTATCGCATCGACTATAAAGATCAGATTTCTTACGACAGCGTCAGCGACAGCTACCTGAACATTGGCCGCACACGTCACCAGGGCGTGGAGCTGGAAGGGTTCTGGAGCCCGGAAGCGGTTGAAGATCTTAAACTGCACGCCGGTTATGCATACTTGCAGGCTGAGCAACGTAATGGTCTGAATGCCGGGAAAGACGTGCCTTATGCTTCACGCACTCAGGTCACCCTGGACGGTAGCTATGACTGGCGTGGCACCACTTTCTCGCTGGCGGGCTATTACTTCAGTAAATCGTATTCTGATGCGGCCAATACACGTGAAGAAAACAGTGCCGATTCAGTTGGGCAACTCCCTTCCTACTGGGTATGGAATGCACAGGTCAGCCGCGACCTATACAAATCTAACGATACGCTGCTTAACGGTTATGTTGGCGTTAATAACCTGTTCAACCGCGACTACTGGTTCCGCGGTATCGACACCAGCCCGTGGGGACGCCAGCCTGCACCGGGTCGTTCCGTTACTGCCGGACTTAGCCTGAAGTTCTGATTAACGGTAAAATAACGCCAGCTTGAGGAAGCCAGTTCGTAGTGAACTGGCTTTTTTTTATGGCTGTAAGAAGAACAAACCGCTATAGGGAAGGCCAACGTATTCCCGATAGGCAGTGGCGAGATCGGCCTGTGGATCGACATCGGCGAAGGCCTGAGGATGGAAAAGTTTGGCCATGGCTTCCAGCGCAATCACATTAAACGGACTATCGTAAAACTGATGATAGATCGCCATGATCCGCATTGATTTATCTGCTGACAACACGCTAACTCCCTGCCGCTGCATGAGCGATTGTAAGCGGGGCAGAGCACTGGCTCGCGTCGCTTCATAGCCTAGCGCCACGGCCTGCGACGTGCCGCCGCGCTGGCTCCAGTCCGCTCCACTCATCAGATAAACATCCGGGCGCGCAACGATCAGCAGTTCCGCGCTGATGTCTCCGCCCTGCGGTGGGACTTTATCGGCCATCAGGTTTCGTCCGCCTGCTACCGGAATAAACTGACCAAAGCTTTCACGCCCGAACACGGCACAGCAGCCGTCGCCGGTCATCCCGGCATGATTTTCAAACACCACGCCCGGCCACTGTGATTGTGGTATTGCCGCGACTCGCTGCGCTGTCCGTTCCAGCAGACTTTGCCAAAGGTTGAGAAATCTGTCGGCGTTCTGCTGTTCACCGGTCACCTGCCCGAGCAGGCGCAGACTTAAAGGCGTGTTGGTTAATGGCTGCTGGCGAAAGTCGATGAAAATCGCTGGAATGCCCATTTTTTCCAGCAGCGCCAGAGTACCTTCATTCTGTAGCCTGGGAAGAATGCCAATATCAAACACGACAAGGTCAGGCTGTAGTGCACTGGCATTTTCGACGCTGAATGTGCTGCGATAGGGATTGATAAATGTTGGAATAGCCGACAGCTTTGGCGCGCTGCGTGCAAAGTAGCGCGCCATATCCGGCGCGCGAGTTTTCAGTGAATCATCCCAGGCGACGATGCCTTTTAGGGGATCTCCAGGGTGCAGTAAGCTCATTGGCAGTAGCATACGGCTGTCGGCCAGTATCACTCGCGAAACCGGTGCATTAACGGTAACGTGCCTTCCGGCAATATCGATGACTTCAACGGCGGCCGACCAGCCGTGAAGGGGCCATAGCACTAAATTTAACAACAACAGCCTGATGTAGTTCAATTATTGGTTTCCCTTGTTACGGCCTGAATTTGCTCAACATAATAGCAGTTTGTATGATGCGGTTCAGTCACTTCAGCTTCAGCTTCCACTCCCGGCGTATCGGGGCCGGCCGGAACGCGGACCCGCTGCCACGTCCCTGTCCGCTCGGCCTCGCATATCCTGGTCACATAATTTTCTGTAAAGAGTGTTGGCTGTCTGCGTTTTGTTTGCTGAGGTTTAGTTTGTTGGCGAGGGGATGGGCATCAGTAATTGCTGGGGTATAAGCAATTCCTGGTGAGGACAAGGTGTCAACCTTGAGTTGCGTACTAATTTTAAAAAATGCTGGTGAAGTGTTCTTCCTCAAGGTAGGGAACACGAAAAAATATCAAGAAATATAATCAGTATGACGTATTGAATGATTGGGTGAGGGTGGTTTTGGATGCTTAGGGTATTTTTTCGATATTAATGCCATGTCAATGTGGGAGGCTGCTTTGCATGTTTTTAATAATTGCTGGCGGTTTTTTTGGGTTAAATACGTTAATTGGAATGGTGGTATTTCTATAACAATAATCAATTGCTGAGTTGCGGGATTTATTTCCATGAATAAAACGACGCGGGATGAATATTTAATGCCAGGGTGGATGAAAAAACAGGGTCGACAGCCAGTCAAGAAATTTTGCCGATAAGGAGACTGCAGTTGCTGGCCCACATGGCCGCAAGAACTGAAGCCACTTTGACCGGTATGGTGTGAAAAGAGGATGCTGGGCTGGAATCAGACCGAATACAAGGAGAGTAATCATGAGCAGCAATCCCGCGATTAAATTCAGCCACAGCCACCACCTGCTGGCGGTACGCGGCTGTGATGCGGATCTGGACGTGCTGGTCTTTGAAGGCCGGGAGGCATTAAGCCAGCCGTTCAGTTACCGCATTGAGTTCACCAGCAGCCAGCATGCCATCAG